>CAYURS010000023.1:0-9768 GCA_964447165.1 uncultured Thiotrichales bacterium | reverse complement strand
AATGAGCCATGGAAGTTATGGTGCAAACCATGCTGTCCGTGAAAACCACCCCTTCCATGAAAAGGGCCATGGCGAAACGATGAACGGAAAGCACTATGACTGAAAACTAATTTTTCGCGGCCTTGGTCAATTTCATAGCCCATACTAACGATAAGCTCGGCAGCAGTAGGGTTGTCGCTGCGTTGGCAGCCAAGATCAACCATACGCTGCTCAACCAATCCGGCATATTGTGCAAATTCAAGCCCGCCAGACTGTTTTGGATCAACCGCCACCACGGTAAAAGTTTGCCCCGTTGTTAGCGCAGGCGCACCGAACCTTTGCACATTGGCGTGAAACGGAGTGGCACATGCACCCAGAACAAGAAAAGCGAGTGATATCAAAATTATCAATCGCCTACGTATCATGTTTCTACCATTGCAATTTTATATTGTGATTCCGTCACCATCATCACCTTAACAAACAAAAAATTAACCGTGGTGCTGTGCAAAGTCAGCCATAAAACTGACCAGGGCATCAATGCCTGATTCTGGCATGGCATTATAAATACTTGCTCGCATACCACCAACTGAACGATGGCCTTTTAATGTTACCAAACCTGCCGCTGCTGCTTCCTTGAGAAAATCAGCATCCTTATCCGCATTTGCCAACGTAAATGGCACGTTCATTAAAGAGCGATTTTCCAGCTTGACTGGGTTAGCATAGAAATCACTCTCGTCAATCGCAGCATAAAGTTTTTGTGCCTTACGCTTGTTAATGTCTTCAACAGCGCTAAGACCGCCACGTTTAAGCAATGATTTGAACACCAGGCCCGCCATATACCAGGCAAAGGTCGGTGGCGTATTCGACATGGAGCCTGCTTGTGCTTGCACTTGATAACGCAGCATTGAAGGTGTCATCGTACTTTCTTTGCCAATCAAGTCTTTACGCACAATAACCAGTGTTAAACCGGCAGGGCCAATATTTTTCTGAGCACCAGCGTAGATCACACCAAAACGTGACACATCAATTTCTTTCGATAAAATCGTCGACGACATATCGGCGACCAACGGCACTGCACCAGTATCTGGAATGTCGTGGAACTCAACACCACCAATTGTTTCGTTCGGTGTGTAGTGAACATAGGCCGCATCGGCATCAAGATGCCAACTGTCAAAATCGGGTATAGAGGTAAAATCACTCGCTTCACCTGTCGCCGCAATATTGACATCACAATAGCGCTTGCCTTCGGCAATGGCTTTTTTCGACCACATACCGGTGTTGATGTAATCGGCTTGACGCTTATCACCCAAAAGATTGAGCGGCACCGCAGCAAATTGTGTCGTTGCGCCACCTTGCAAAAACAGCACTTCGTAAGTATCGGGGATCTGCATCAATTCACGCAAATCAGCCACTGCCTCTTCAGCCAGGGCAACAAACTCTTTACTACGATGACTGATCTCCATCACCGACATACCCGTGCCACGCCAATCTAATAGCTCAGACGCAACCTGCTGCAACACCTCTTGCGGCAAAGTAGCTGGACCAGCGCCAAAATTGTAGACACGCGACATTCTAAATCTCCATAATACTGTATGATTAAGTTATAACTAATTGAAATTAAATGTTAATTTTATTTTTAACTGTCTTCGTCATTATCTTCATTGCCAGCCTCGTCACCGCCGTCATCGTGCCCTTCGCCACCTTCATCGTTTAGGCTTTCAACTTTCTCAAGCCCAATCAATTGCTCACCTTCAGCAACACGGATAAGGCGAACACCTTGAGTATTACGACCTAGGACAGAGATTTGATCAACCGCAGTACGCACCAAGGTGCCGCCATTACTAATGAGCATAATTTCATCGACATCTGTCACCAATATAGCGCCAACAACGCTACCATTACGCTCAGAAGTGCGAATCGAGATAACACCACGACCACCACGACCTTGCGCTGAATATTCGTTGACATCGGTACGCTTGCCATAACCGTTCTCGGTAACCGTCAATACCTGGCTCTCTTCAGTAACAATAATTTGCGAGATCATGCGCTCACCTGGCTGCATGCGAATACCACGCACGCCACGAGCGGTACGCCCCATCGGCCGCACATCCGCCTCATTAAAACGAATAGCACGACCACCACTGGCGGTTAACATGACATCACTGGCACCGCTGGTAATGTCGGCACCAATTAAGTAGTCGCCCTCATTCAAGCCCAAGGCGATAATGCCGTTGGCGCGTGGCCGTGAAAAATCTGTCAGCGGTGTCTTTTTAACCACGCCTCGCTCTGTCGCCATAAAAATATAGTGGTCTGCGTCATATTCGCGCACAGGCAACACTGCCGTAATGCGCTCATCCTCAGCCAGCGGCAACAGATTAATGATAGGTCGACCGCGCGCTGTCCTGCTGGCTTGCGGTAACTGGTACACCTTCTTCCAATAGACTTTGCCAAAACTGGAGAAACACAAAATCGTATCATGTGTGCTGGCAACAAATAGCTTATCAATAAAGTCTTCATCTTTAACCGACGCTGCCGCTTTGCCGCGGCCACCACGACGTTGTGTGGTATATGCACTAACTGGCTGCGCCTTGACATAACCACTGTGCGACAACGTCACCACGACATCTTCTTCAGTGATTAAATCACCAATACTGAGGTCTTCGTGTGTTGTCACAATCTCAGTGCGACGCTCATCACCATATTGATCACGAATCGCCAGCAGCTCTTCACGAATCACTTCCATCAAGCGTTCTGGATTTGCAAGAATAATCAAAAGTGCTTTAATTTTAACAATTAACTCTTTGTATTCACTAGATATTTTATCTTGCTCAAGACCGGTTAAACGGTGCAAACGAAGGTCTAATATTGCCTGTGCCTGGGCTGCTGATAAACGGTAGTTACCATCAACCAAACCCAAACCCTCGGCCAAATCGTCAGGCCTTGTGTAGGCCGCAGAGATCGCCTCTTGCAACATGCCCGCAACGTCAGCGGCACCCCAAGCCCGATCCATCAAACCTTGCTTAGCCTCTGCCGGACTAGCAGAAGCTTTAATCAAAATAATTACTTCATCAAGGTTGGCAATGGCAATGCCTAAACCTTCGAGGATGTGTGCACGCTCACGCGCCTTGCGTAATTCGTATACGGTACGACGTGTTACTACTTCACGACGGTGACGAATAAAACACTCAAGAATCTGCTTAAGATTAAGCAAGCGCGGACTGCCATCGACTAGCGCCACCATATTAATACCGAAGACGTTCTGTAATTGCGTCTGCTGGTAGAGGTTGTTCAGCACCACATCACCTGACTCACCACGACGCAGCTCAATGACCACACGCATACCGTCTTTATCTGACTCGTCACGGATTTCAGTGATGCCTTCAATCTTTTTCTCTTTCACCAGCGCAGCAATTTTTTGTTGTAGTACGGCCTTATTCACCTGATAAGGCAGTTCAGTAATGATAATGCGCTCTTTGCCATTACTTTCTTCTTGCACCTCGGCACGCGCACGCACATAGATGCGGCCACGGCCGGTGTGATAGGCCTCGTAAATGCCGCGTGCGCCGTTAATAATGCCCGCCGTCGGAAAGTCAGGACCGAGCATATGTTGCATTAAACCTTCAATATCAATATCCGCATCTGCAATCAAAGCGATGCAGGCATTAATCACTTCACGTAAATTATGCGCCGGAATATTGGTCGCCAAACCCACCGCGATGCCTGAGGAACCATTGACCAATAAATTGGGGAAGCGCGCTGGCAAGACAACCGGCTCGCTCTCAGATTCATCGTAGTTAAGCGCAAAATCAACTGTCTCTTTATCAAGATCGGCGAGCAGTTCATGGGCAATACGCTTCATGCGCACTTCGGTATAACGCATGGCAGCAGCCGAATCGCCATCGACCGAGCCAAAATTACCTTGGCCATCTACCAGCATGTAGCGTAATGAGAACGGCTGCGCCATGCGCACAATGGTGTCGTAAATCGACGAATCACCATGCGGGTGATACTTACCCATGACGTCACCGACAACACGGGCTGATTTTTTGTGCGCTTTGTTGTAATCGTTGCCTTGCTCATGCATGGCATAGAGCACACGACGGTGAACAGGCTTGAGACCATCACGGACATCGGGCAAGGCACGTCCAACAATCACGCTCATGGCGTATTCCATGTACGATTGCTTCATCTCCTCCTCGATATTAATAGGGAGAATTTCCTTAGCAAATTCAGTCATGAATGTACGGTAACCTATTCAATTTATTGAAAAATATTTCACCATTGCAATAGGAGTATTGCAACATTTCGATCAATCTAAACGTTAGAGAAAATAAGGGTTCACGGTTTCTAAAGGACCGCGCGTTAACCCCATAATTCTAGCACAAACTGCCAACTGCTTCAGCGAAAATTAATCCTCGACACGCTAGTATCACGCCAAACAAAGCTATAGAACATCGCAATTTGACCGATAGTAAAAGAGTAATGCCCTAATCTATAAAGACCGAATTATTGAACCGAACAGGCAAGACTAAAATTATGTCCAAAATTGTAGCCATCATCGCCACCATTCTTTGCACTGTGCTCACAACAGCCACCTTTGCCAAGCCAGTGAATAGCTTACTCAAAGCGGCCATCAACACACCCATAAGCAATCAACAAACGTCAGCGTCCATAATCGAAGCCAGCGTTAATGAGCCGGTAGCACCCACTCTCAATTCGTCAAACATCAATAATATTGTTGGTGGCAACGAGATACATAATGGTGACGAACATCGCAATAGCTCAGCAACCATCGCCTTTGTTCATCTCACTAATATCGCTTTCGCCGGCGAACAAGTCGAACTATCAAGCGAGCAGATCCATGCTATCGACAAGGCCATTACCCACATTCGACGCAATAGCGACACACACAAAAGCATCTTAGTAACTGCCCACGCCGATGACAGCGGCAGTGATAGCCAAAACCGTCAACTCTCACATGCTCGCGCCAGTAACGTTGCCAACTATCTAAAAGAACAAGGTATTGTTGAACACATTATTCGCACCCACAGCTTTGGCCGTTCACAGCCACGCGATGAAAACTGGACCGAGAGCGGTCGCCAACTGAATCGCCGTGTCAGCATCACACTCATTCAATCAATATCAAGCTCACCGTCGATTTAAACAAACGATCCATCCACTAATCCATAACCCTGAATAGATCTAGACATAGGCCTGACCCAGCCCAACGACTTCAACCAGCATGATCTAAACCGCTATACTGCAGCCACACACTAGTCTCGTGTCAACCGTATAATGACGGTCTCAGAGAAACGAGTAGCAGCAATATGCAACAGGTCGACTCTATTATTCACGCACGCTGGGTAATCCCGGTTGCATCTACTATTCAGCAACCCAGCGATCAAAGCCTTGATCATCATGCCGTTATTATTGATAACGGACATATTCTCGCTGTGCTTTCAAGCGCAGACGCTAAGCAGCAGTTTCAGTCCAATGATATTGTTGAACTCAAGCATCATGCATTGATTCCTGGCCTTATTAATACGCACACCCATGCTGCCATGAATCTGTTTCGTGGCATGGCAGACGACCTACCACTGATGGCTTGGCTTAACGAGCATATCTGGCCAGCCGAACAAAAATGGGTCGCTAAAGACTTTGTTCACGATGGCAGCATGCTCGCCATTGCCGAGATGTTGCGTGGCGGCACTACCTGCTTTAACGATATGTATTTCTTCCCTGACATCACCGCCCAGGCAGCCATCGGTGCTGGCATGCGATGCAGCATTGGCCTTATTGTCATCGACTCCCCCACCGTATGGGCACAAAACGCCAACGAATACCTAAGTAAAGGACTTGCTGTACACGATGAATTCAAAAATGAGCCACTGATCAGTAGCGCCTTTGCGCCGCACGCACCCTACACTGTCTCCGACGAACCACTAAGTAAAATACGCACTCTTGCCGATGAAATGGATATTCCTATCCACATGCACATCCACGAAACAGCGAGTGAAGTCACACAAGCCATTAGTAACCATGGCAAACGCCCTTTACAACGCCTGCACGAGCTTGGCCTGCTTACGCCACGCTTATTAGCCGTTCATATGACGCAACTCAGCGATGATGAAATTACCCTGTGCGCAGAACAAGGCGTACATATTATTCATTGTCCCGAATCCAACCTAAAACTCGCCAACGGTTTTTGTCCTGTTGCACGCCTGATCGACGCAGGCGCTAATGTTGCGCTCGGCACTGACAGTGCTGCCAGCAATAACGACCTGGATATGTTTGGTGAAATGCGCACAGCCGCTCTGCTTGCCAAAGGTGTTACCGGCGATGCCGGTGCGCTACCCGCAGCACAAGCACTCTACTGCGCCACCATGGGTGGCGCCAAGGCCTTGGGTCTAGACAACAGAATTGGTTCGCTGAACGTAGGTAAATACGCTGATATGACGGCTATAGACCTGAGCGATATCGAGACACAACCCGTCTTCGACCCAATATCACACCTGGTCTACTGCGCAGGCCGCCATCAAGTCAGCGATGTCTGGGTCAACGGTCGTCGCCTACTCAACCAGCGCCAGTTAAGCCATATCGATATCAATGAAATACAGCAACGCAATCAGCATTGGCAACAAAAGCTGATCCACTGCTTACTCTGATTTATCTTCAACTGGTGCACCCCAAGAGTACTTCTTCGTAGCCTACTACCGTGAGCTACTCAGGGCGCAGGCTGAGTTGCTTTCTTAGCCTGCCCAATCGGCTGATAGCTGAATTTCTGACCACCGACAGAGGCTTCGTACATCAAACCCCCTTTAGCAAGGGTAAAAATTGCCACACCATTATTGTAGCCTGCATCCACCGATACCCCTGCCGTAGCTGCCACTGCCGATGCCTGCGCACCCAATTCAAACTTGCCTTGCTTGAAACGATCTATCGCGCTCTTGTCTTTAAAGAAAATAATCTGACTATAAACCTGACCACCCAATTGGAAACCGATAGTCACTTGCGTCAAGCTCGTTGTACCTACCAGCTTTTCACGCTCATAGACTTCACCCTTACCAAAGGCTCCACCAACACCAATCCCGCCCTTACCTACGGTTGGGAAAATGGCATAACCCTGCGCCTTATCAAAAAATACCTGCATGCTCGGGTCGCTATTCTTAAAATTAGCCACCGCCTCAGCGACGTCAGCATTCTTTTTGCCCTGCTCTTCCGCCTTTTCTTTTGCCAACGGATTCCAACCGGCCGAAACTGAAAATGGCAACAACAGACAAACCAACAACATCATTCGTGAACAAGAAACCATGACTACTCTCCTATCTTGAGAAATTTTTCATAAGTATAGAACGCCACAATGAACAGATGTTGAATAATAGGCTAACCTACAAGTCATAAGTCATGCCTTTTTAGAAAGAATCGCTTTTTACACTCACCGCACATACTTCATTAAAGAATAGAATAATACTCAATATGGCTAAACATTAGCCAAGCTATATCACTTATAATTGCCTCATGAACACACAAACCAATGTCGACCCTCAGGAGCTGAGTAAATTTGATGCCGTCGCCGCGCGCTGGTGGGATCCTGAAGGGGAATGCAAACCCTTACATCTGCTTAATCCAATCAGACTACGGTTTATTGAAGACCGTGTTGCGCTCAGCGGCAAGCATGTGCTTGATGTCGGTTGTGGTGGTGGCTTGTTGAGCGAGGCTATGGCTAGTTGTGGTGCTAAGGTGACAGGCATCGATATGGCTACCTCCCCTCTTGCTGTCGCCAAGCTACATTTACTTGAAAGTGGACTTGAAGTTGATTATCAACAAGCCTCTGCTGAGCAGTTTACTGAACAACATCAAGGTGAATTTGATGTCATCACTTGCATGGAACTGTTGGAACATGTGCCTGATCCAGCCTTATTAATTTCGGCCTGTGCAACCATGCTAAAACCGAATGGTGAATTATTCTTTTCTACCCTGAACCGTAATGCCAAAGCATTTATTGAAGCTATTATCGGCGCTGAATATCTATTAAAGATGCTGCCTAAAGGTACCCATCGTTATGATAGGTTTATTCGTCCTTCTGAATTAGCGCGCTGGTGCCGTGCGGCGAACATTGAACTCAAAACATTGAAGGGGCTAAGTTACAACCCACTTACTCAGCAATTTAGACTGACTGATGATTTAAGTGTTAATTATCTAGCACATACGCAATCAACAATGTCCTTATGAGCAAAAATCAAAACGCGTCAGTGTATGACGCAGTGCTGTTTGACCTCGATGGCACACTGGCCGATACCGCACCAGACCTGGCCCAAGCACTCAACCAAACACTACGTTATTACGGTAAAGAGACTCTGCCTTTTAACACGATTCGCCCTCATGTGTCTCAGGGTGGGCTTGCTTTAATCAAACTGGGGTTTGGTTTTGATGAAAAACACACTGACTATGCCAAAACACGAGCCTATTTATTACAGTATTATCAACAACATATTGCGCAACATACCACCTTGTTTGATGGCATGACTGAACTACTCACTACACTTGAAAGCAATAACACCCCCTGGGGTATTGTGACCAATAAGCCTGGCTATTTAACAACGCCGTTAATTAAGACATTGGCACTTGATCAACGCGCTGGTTGTGTGGTCAGTGGTGACACAGTGTCACACAGCAAACCCCACCCTGCGCCGCTATTGCATGCCTGCAAAATAATGGGGTTGGAGGCTCAGCGCTGTCTCTATATTGGTGATGCCAAGCGTGATATTGAGGCTGGCCACAATGCCGGCATGATAAGTTTGGCTGCTGCCTTTGGCTATATTGGCGAGCACGATAACATCGCTGAGTGGGGCGCAGACGGTATTGTTAACTCGGCTATGGAGATATTGAATTGGATCTACGATCGCAATTAAATAACG
The DNA here is from genome assembly GCA_964447165.1 of uncultured Thiotrichales bacterium. Lineage (GTDB taxonomy): Bacteria > Pseudomonadota > Gammaproteobacteria. The sequence goes on along the minus strand of CAYURS010000023.1, from coordinate 871 downwards.
TGTTAACTGAGCTTGCTAATGCCGTCGCTGACCTAGCATTAACAAGCCCGATATTTTTTATTATTAGTAGTCTTATCTTGCTGCTTATGATGTTAGTGCTGGGCTGGGCTATTGCTTACTTTCGCAACCAACGCCACGCCATTAAATTACGTGAAGAGTTAGTTTCTATCACGACACGCTTAGAAGTAGAGCGACAATCCATGGCGCAACAACTCGAAGCCGCCGATGCCACGCAAGATCAACTTGCCAACACATTCGCCACACTGTCTCAGGATGCCTTAAAGAATAACAATGATACCTTTTTAAAATTAGCCAGCGAAAACCTGAAACAACATCAAGTCAATGCTGAACATGTTTTATCACAAAAAGAACTCGCCGTTGCCCATCTGATTAAACCCATCAAAGACGCCCTGGATAAAACCAGCAAGCAGTTACATGATGTCGAACTGGAACGCAAACAAGCCTACGGCGCCTTAGACAAGCATCTGGAAACCATGATGCTGTCGCAACGTGACTTGCAACAAGAAACACGGCGCCTTGTTCAAGCGCTGCGCCGACCCGAAATTCGTGGTCAATGGGGAGAAATCACACTGAAACGCCTAGTCGAACTTGCTGGCATGGCTGAGCACTGTGATTTTGAACTGCAAGTTAGCAGCGATACCAGCGGCAACAATGGTGACAACATCTCGCGGCCAGATATGATTGTGCGCTTGCCCGACGCGCGCAATATTATTGTGGATGCAAAAACGCCTTTAGACAGTTATCTTAGCGCGATAGAAAGCGTTAGCGATGAAGAACGGCAGCAACATCTTGTAGGGCATGCACGCAAGGTCAAACAACGTGTGCGCGAGTTAGCGAGCAAAGCCTATTG
>CAYURS010000022.1:0-10037 GCA_964447165.1 uncultured Thiotrichales bacterium | reverse complement strand
GAACGCCAATAATATCATCGATAGTGAATTCTGCACGACTAACACCTTGTGCCCCTTGCAGTAGCTCACCCTCAATAATACGTTCACTTTGGTCGTGACGATTCAGCGTATTGGCATGTGCTGAGACTTCTTCAATCACTGCGGCGCGCACTGATGCTACACGGCTAAAATTCGCCGGCAACGTAGACAATGCCGTAATCGATGATGTCATATTCTATAAACCATCTAGTTAGCGCAGCTTGCCAAAGCGCGTATCTAATAGCCACGCAGTCACTCGTGAAAGCCGCTGCTGCCTACTTACTTACAGAAAAATGCCGAACCCCTACCTGCTATTCTGCAATGTAGTTATTCTCGTGTCAAGCATTTGACGTTGGCTCAGCGCTCCAGCGCTGCCCTAGCGGCCAGCCACACATCAATACGGCGTACACCTGCACTGATTAGCACGCGCGCTAACTCGCCGACCGTCGCACCAGTGGTCATCACATCATCGATAATGACAACGTGTAGACCCTTGACCGAACCCACAACCGTAAACACGTTTTTGAGATTACGCCGTCGCTGTAAAGCATTGAGTTGTGATTGCTCTTTAGTCTCGCCTACTCGAATGACAACTCCCTTAGTAATTGGACAACCCAGTAATTGTGCGACTGGTCGCGCAATTTCGTAAGCCTGATTATAACCGCGCTCATTCATGCGTTTACGATGCAAAGGCACAGGTATCAGTAAATCCGGCACAATGAGGTTGTCAGCTTGCGCGACCGTCTCGGCCAGCGCGTCACCAAGAAAACGGCCGTAGTACAACCGCTGACCAAATTTTAGTCCATGCACAATATGGCTCACCGGGTCACGGTAGCTAAACGTGGCGAGCGCCCGATGATAAGGCGGTGGTTTACGTAAACATTGACCACATATGGCTCCACCTTGGGGCGAGACATCCTGCGCCAGCGGCAAAGCACAAACCTGGCAACAGGCTTTATTCCAGGGTAAATCGCTAAGGCAATCTGTACAAAGCACGTTATTCAGGCCTAACAACCCCTCTCCACAAAGCTGACAGTATTGCGGCCAAAATTGTATTTGAGTATTTTTTAACCAGTTGTTAACTTTTGTTATTCCATTAAGTTGACAGCTATCTGGGCAGCCGTCATAGTCGCCTACCTTCCTTGCAAGACCTAGGAGCCTGTCGGACTTAGGATGAATCTACTGCGAAGAAGCCTTTTTGGCCCATTTTTTCGATCCTTTTCGTTAAATATGCTCAATATTAGCCTCAAACGATCAAGAAAATGGACTCAAAATGGCTTTTTCTCGTTACGATAACCTAAGCCCGACAGGCTCCTAGATATTAACTTATCAGGACAAACAAATGGATCAGAATACCTACGATAAAATCGACGAAATCACCCAACGCCTGTTAGGTGGCGGTGAAATGAGTAGCGAAGAAGGTCGCTGGATGATCGCCTTAGATGAGGATTACCTGCCTTGGCTAATGGCCGGCGCCGACCGCCTACGTAAGACTTTTCGCGGTAATGAAGTTGAAGTTTGCGCCATTTCCAATGTGCGCTCAGGGAACTGTTCGGAAAATTGTTCGTTTTGTGGACAAAGTGGTCACCACAAAACAGCTGCACCAAAATACGGCTATATCAAAAACGAATCTTTAGTCGAACAAGCACAACAAGCACGCGAATGGGGCGCCAGTGATTTTGGTGTGGTCTCCAAAGGTTGGGGGGTGCGCAACGATAAAGAGCGTGCGCAACTAAAAGAATACTTTGCCGAGCTTGGTGAACATAGCGACATTGGTCGTTGTGCCAGCCTCGGCGCGCTCGATAAAAAATCAGCCAATATGCTGAAAGACATGGGCATGGAAAATTATCATCATAATCTTGAAAGTGCTGAAAGCTTTTTTGACAAGGTCTGCACCACACATACCTACCAAGAAAATATCGACACTATTAAGAACGCCCAAGACGCAGGTTTACGCGTTTGCGCTGGCGGTATTCTTGGTATGGGTGAAAGCCTCGACCAACGTATTGAATTAGCTGAAACACTGCGTCGGCTCAACGTAAAATCAGTGCCATTGAATTTCCTTAATCCCATCGAAGGCACACCCATGGCTGCACAAACTCCCATGCAGCCACAAGAGATTTTGCAGTCTATTGCCACCTTCCGTTACATGCTACCAAAAGCTGAGATACGCATCGCTGGTGGTCGCCACTTTTTGGGTGATATGCAATCAATGATCTTTATGGCTGGCGCTTCTGGCGTCATGATCGGTAATTATCTGACAACTCAAGGCCGCAAGGTTGAAGACGACTTGAAAATGATTGCCGACCTTAAACTGACTATTCGCGGCGACACCCAACAACGACGCGCCGTCACAACACAGTAGTGCTGAATCTTAACGGCACTCTGGCACAGCAACGCCAGCAGGGTCTTTATCGTCAGCGCCACGCCATTGCTCAGCGCGATGGTAATAAACTTGTTATGAATGGCGTGCGTTATACCAATTTCGCCAGCAACGACTATCTTGGCCTGGCCACTGACCCACGCATTATCAAAGCATTTAAAGAAGGCGCCAATCGCTATGGTGTCGGTAGCGGCGCATCACAATTAGTCACTGGCTACAGTGTGGCACATCAGGCCTTAGAAGAACGTATTGCAGATTTTCTTGAGCAACCTCGCGCGCTGTTATTTTCCAGTGGCTATATGGCTAACCTTGGTGCCATCACCACACTACTGTCACGCAACGATCACATTTTTCTCGATAGACGTAGCCATGCTTCGTTGGTTGATGCAGCAATTCTTTCACGCGCCAAGCTAAGTCGTTATCGCACCTCAGATGTTTCTAAGCTAGCAGAACAATTAAATACTCCCTCCACCATGATTGTCAGTGATAGCGTGTTTAGCATGGATGGTGATATTGCTCCTCTATCTGCGCTAGTGTCATTAGGCAAACAAAAACAATCAATGGTGCTTATCGATGACGCACATGGCTTCGGTGTGCTCGGTGACAACGGTCGCGGTTGTTTAGAACATTGCAACATCAATAATCACGACATTGATATTTATGTTGGCACACTGGGTAAAGCCTGCGGCACCAGTGGCGCCTTTGTTTGCGGCAGCGAAGAGTTAATCGAAACACTCATACAAAAATCGCGCAGCCTTATTTACACCACTGCACCACCGCCCGCCATCGCCCACGCAACACTAACCAGTATTGATATCATCGAGAAAGAAGGCTGGCGCCGACAACATATCAATAATCTAGTGAAACGTTTTCGTGCAGGCGCACAGCAACTCGGATTACAACTTACTGATTCAGCGACCGTCATACAAGCTGTCATCATTAGCGATAATAAGGCCGCAGTAAACGCCAGCGAACACCTAAAGTCACGAGGGCTATATGTCACTGCGATTCGCCCACCCACCGTACCTGATAATACTGCTCGCTTACGCATCACTTTATGCAATTATCATAACGAAACAGATGTTGAACAATTACTAACTGCTTTAAAAGAGCTAAAACTAGACAGGCTAGATTCATGAGCCGAGCTAGTATCGTACTCGTCCATGGTTGGGGTTTTGACAGCAGCGTTTGGACAACGCTGCAAACCCATCTTAAAAAATTCAATACCATCACCATTAATCTACCTGGTTATGGTGAACAAAAAAACAATAAAACTGAATGGAAGCTTGACCGGCTAACCGATGATTTAATTGCACGCACACCTAAAAACGCTATTTGGCTAGGCTGGTCACTCGGTGGTTTACTGACACTTCATATCGCAGCACAAAAGCCAACACACATCAAAGCACTTTTGACGATTGCTAGCACACCCAGCTTCACACAAAAACCAGGCTGGAATTGCGCAATGGATATTGACATCTTTAACGCATTTAAACAATCCTGTAAAAACGATAAAGACAAATGCTTGCAAGATTTTCGTGGCCTGGTAAGTTTGGGCGCTGGGGAAAAAACCGTCATACAAACACGTGCTCAAACATGCACTGCAGACATAGCCACATTGCTTGCAGGGTTAGCATTACTTGAACAGACAGACCTAAGGTTAACCTTGAAAAAAATTAAATGCCCAAGCAAATATCTATTTGCTAGCAAGGATTCATTGGTACCTACTAACATCTGCACTCAGATAAATCATTATTCTGATTCAAATGAAATAGTACTAATTAACGACGCCTCCCATGCATTACCACTCAGCCATCCCAAAATAATCACACAACACACGCAAGCACTCATCCATGCCACACACTGACCACCAACAGGCTTATTTCATCGACAAAGAAAAAGTCAGGCGCGCCTTTGATCGCGCTGCCGAACATTATGATGAATATGCTGCATTGCAAGCGGAAGTCGGTGCACGCATGTTAGCGCGCCTGGACTATATTCGTATCGATCCTAAGCGTATCGTAGACATAGGTTCTGGCACGGGCAGAATCACCAAAGACCTGTCTCAGCGTTTCACCAAAACACACGTCGTTGCGCTTGACCTTGCCGAAGGCATGTTAAAAAAATCACGCGCCACCCAAAAACAGGGCATGGGGCGATTTTTTAGCCGTGTGCAACATTTATGCGCCGATGCTGAACACCTGCCATTAAGCAATAACAGTATCGATTTCGTTTTTTCTAACGTTACCTTCCAATGGTGTAATGATTTAGATAAGGCACTGCAGGAATGTTATCGCGTATTAGCACCAGGCAGCCTTATACTGTTTTCCAGTTTTGGTCCCGACACACTAAGCGAACTCAGATTAGTCTGGCATGATGTGGATGACTATAACCACATCAACGCCTTTATCGATATGCACGATATCGGTGATGCCTTAATACGCGCAGGCTTTCAATCACCTGTGCTCGACATTGAAAACTTCACCCTGACCTATAACAATATTAAAGACCTCATGCGCGAGCTCAAAGCCATTGGCGCACACAATGTCACTGCTGGACGCCAGCGTGGATTAATGGGTAAACAACAGTTCAAAAAAATAGTAAAAGGCTATGAAAGGTTTCGTCATAATGGCAAACTTCCCGCAAGCTATGAAGTCATCTACGGCCATGCCTGGGTGCCAGAACAAAAAACCAGAAAAGCAGCAGATAATATTGAAGTGAAAATTTCACTCAAACAACTCGGCAAAAGAAAATAGAAGCACAAATGTCAAAAGGTTTTTTTATTACTGGCACTGACACTGGAATAGGCAAAACCACTATTTCGTTAGGACTCATTGCCGCACTGCAAAATGCAGGTCATAAAGTTTCCGCAATGAAGCCCGTCGCCAGCGGCTGCGAAACAGTAAATGGCGAACTACGCAACAACGATGCTCTAAGACTCATCGTGGCATGCAATCAAGACTTGGACTATAAAGATGCCAACCCCTATGCCTTTAAGCCGCCCATCGCCCCACACATCGCCGCCGAACAAGCTGGCGTAGAAATCAACATTGCAACCATTTGTAAACTCGCCGAAAAACATAAGTCCAACAGTGACTACTGCATCATAGAAGGCGTAGGCGGCTGGCAAGTGCCACTTAACAAAACCGACACTGTCGAAGATTTGGCTATAGCCTTAAATCTGCCTGTTATATTGATCGTCGGGTTACGTTTAGGTTGCATCAACCACGCACTGCTGACAGCCAATGCAATCCAAAATTCAGGATTAGTTTTATCTGGTTGGGTAGCTAATCAATACATTAGAGAGAATGAAAACACCCATGCAATAACAAGCAGTCTAAAACAACGTATTAATGCACCCTCTATCGCTACGATAGCTTATAGGGAAAAAGTTGAAAACAAACTGGATATAATCAAACTCACAGAAACCTGATATTTGTAGTATAAAACCTGAATTACACTGCACTTCATCCAGGCTACAAATATAAAGAGGCACAAACAAAAACGGCCGACAAAAATGTCAGCCGTTTCAGCAATGCAAAAACCCTGCGCTTATGCTGTCATTGCCTTTTTGATTTTGCCCATCGCGCTCTTCTCAAGCTGACGAATACGCTCAGCAGAAATGCCGTATTCCGTTGCTAACTCTTGTAAGGTTGTTTTACCTTCATCAGCTAACCAACGACGCTGAACAATATCGCGACTACGGTCATCAAGTTTCACCATTGCATTGAACAAACTGGTGTTGCTATGACGAGTCCAGTTAGCTTTCTCAACCAACTTGGCCGGGTCTTCACTTTCATTGGTTAAATAGGCTGCTGGAGCAAAAACACGATCATCGTCGTCACTCGCTTCTGAAGCCGGGTCAAATGAGGCGTCGTATGCGCTCATGCGTTTTTCCATTTCCAGTACGGTCGCTTCAGGCACACCAAGATCTTTGGCAACCGCTTGCACTTCGGCATGACTAAACCAACCCAGACGTTTTTTTCTGCTGCGCAGATTAAAAAATAATTTACGCTGCGCCTTGGTGGTAGCCACTTTAACGATGCGCCAGTTTTTTAGAATAAATTCGTGCATTTCGGCACGAATCCAATGCACGGCAAAAGAGATAAGGCGCACGCCAACTTCTGGGTCAAAACGTTTTACAGCCTTCATCAAGCCGATGTTACCTTCTTGAATCAGATCAGCCTGCGGTAAACCATAACCGCTATAGCCGCGAGCAATATGAACGACAAAACGCAATTGAGACATAATTAACTGGCGTGCCGCTTCAAGGTCTTCTTCTTCACGAAAACGACGAGCTAACTCACGCTCTTCTGCTACCGGCAACACAGGGACGCGAGCAATGGCCTGGCAGTACGATTCGATACTGCCCACCGGAATAATCAAATTCATTGCGTTCGCATTTACAGTCATAATTTTGTCCTTGTGTCGCTTTGCGCTGAATATTAGCACTCTACCACTTCGAGTGCTAATTATAGCGGAAGTTCAATGGAAACCTTGATCTCTATACTTAAAAACTATGGAAAATAGCTGTAAAAAACCACTAATTACGCCGAATATACTGCCCTAAGTCGGCTGAATATCACGTAAATGGCGGCTAACCGTCACCCAAGAGCCTACCCAACCTAATAAAACAGCGCCTATAATAACAATGCCCGTTGTCGAAAAATCGACTGCCAACAGGCCAAAACCATCATCGTAGAGCCTCGCCAATGCCCTAACCGGCCCTCTAATGGCAAATAAGGCGACATTGATAAGGATTAAAGCAAAAATCCCGCCAAACAGCCCATACCAGACGCCACTATAGAGAAATGGCCTACGAATAAAACCATCGGTACCACCAACGAGCTTAGTGATCTTGATTTCAGCGCGACGACCTTCAATGCTAAGACGCATGGTATTGCCAACAATCAACACAACCGCAAGACCCAGCAGACAAGCTAGCACCATAATTCCGCGTTTGCCAATATCGACAATGGCATACAAACGCTCAAGCCAACGCCGGTCAAGCTGAACGAAATCGATTGCGACCTTAGCTTCTAAACGCTCAACAAGATTACTTATCACCTGTGTATCTGCCGCTACCGTCTGCACGATAATGACACCCGGCAGGGGATTGTCATCTAACACTTCAAGGCTATCGCCGAGATTAGCAAGCTGACTAAATTCACTCAGCACGGCAGCGGGGTCGCGGTATTCAAAATGGCTGATTTCAGTATCTTGTTTTAATGCATCGAGCAACTTGTCCAACCGTGATGCGGGCAGATCTCTTTGTAAAAAAACCGATAACTGAGTCGCGCTTTGCCATTGCTCATCAAAACCACGCAGGTTTTTAACTACCAGATACAAACCGGTTGGTAAGGCCAAAGCAATACCGATGACCATAATCGTCATAGCGCTCGCCAAAGGGGCTTTGCCTAGCCGACCTAGGCTATCAATACAGGCCTGCGCATGGCGCAAGAAATAAAGCCGTAAGCGCATACGCAAACCGCCCGCAGCCGCGCGTTTGGAGCGCGTCGATAATGGTTGCGATGCGCTGGAATGATCGCGGCGGCTTGATGGACGGTGTAGCTGTGGTTGACGACGTTTCATGCCAGCACCCTGTCATCGATTAGACGCCCATCTTTTAAGGTCAACACACGCTTGCGCATACGTGCGATCAGCGCTAGGTCATGACTGGCAATGATGACACTTACCCCAACCTGATTAAATTGCTGAAACAAGGTCATGATCTCGGCCGACAATTCGGGGTCAAGGTTGCCCGTTGGCTCATCGGCCAGTAATAAAGGTGGGCGATTAACTACTGCGCGGGCGATACCAACACGCTGCGCCTCGCCACTGGAAAGCCGCTGCGGATTCATTTTTTCTTTATTAAGCAAGCCTACTTTGTCCAAGGCCGCACGTACTCGACGCGCCATTTCGGCATATTCAAGTTGGCCGCTGACAATCAGCGGTAGCGCAACGTTATCAAACACCGTGCGATCCTCAAGCAAACAATGGTCTTGAAAAACAATGCCGACATTACGCCGTAAAAACGGTACTTGACGTGGCTTTACCTTGGATAAGTCTTTGCCATAGACCAAAAGACGACCACTGCTTGGTCGCTCGATCAATGCAATTAAGCGCAGCAGACTGCTTTTACCAGCGCCGGAATGTCCGGTAAGGAAAGCCATTTCGCCACGATCAAGCGTAAAGTTAATGTCATGCAAGGCATCGAAACTGCCTTCGTAACGTTTGCAAACGTGGTCGAATTCAATAATCATCTAAATGATAAATAGTCTGGTTATTTATTTGTTACAGTTCAAGCAGCGTTATGCTTCGACTGCGAGCAGTGAGTCAACAAACTCTTCAGCGTTAAAAGCACGCAGGTCATCAATACCTTCACCAATGCCAATATAACGAATAGGGATGCCTAGCTTATGCGCTATGGCAAAGGTAATGCCGCCTTTAGCAGTGCCATCGAGTTTGGTTAACACCACACCAGTAACACCAACGGCGTCATTAAATTTCTGCGCTTGTACCAAGCCATTTTGCCCGGTCGTTGCGTCAATCACAATCCAGGTCTCATGTGGCGCATCGGGCAGTTCACGCGAGATCACTCGCTTGATCTTTTGCAGCTCGGCCATCAAATTCGCTTGCGTATGCAAACGTCCAGCGGTATCGGCCAGCAAGACATCAATATTACGCGCTTTGGCGGCATTGATGGCATCAAAGCTCACAGCAGCCGGGTCGGCGTTCTGACCTTGTGCAATAACGGCAATGTTATTGCGCTCACCCCATACTTGCAACTGCTCAACCGCCGCCGCACGAAAGGTATCGCCAGCGGACAGCATGACACGCTTACCATCGGTCTGAAATTGCTTGGCCAGTTTGCCAATGGTGGTGGTTTTACCAACACCGTTAACACCCACCATCATTATCACCCAAGGCTTGGCACTATAATACTCAAGCGGCTTACTAACGGGTACCAATGCAGCCAAAAGCGTTTCGCGCAAAGCGGCCAATAAGGCATCAACATCAGACAGCTGATTACGCTTTAAACGTGCCTGCAAGCTAGCGATAATCTCCATGGACAGTTCAACGCCCATATCAACACTAAGTAACCGTGTTTCCAACTCATCCAGCACGTCATCATCGATTTTCTTTTTACCAGCAACCAGGCTGGTAAGACCCTCCGTTAGGCCTTCACGCGTACGTGATAAACCACTTTTAAGACGACCCCATAAGCCTGTTTCTTCAGTCTTGTTTTGCGCTGTGCCTGTATTTTCAACAGAATGGCTGTCAGCACGTTTATTTTTGAAACCAAATACCATCTTTACTATCCAAATCTTGGCAAAACCTGGCGGATGACACGACCAACACGGTAATATCACGCTTTTATAAAGCGCACTATCCTACCACCTACATGTAGTGTGCCGAATAAAATAGCCATTCAAAATACTCTATATTGGGAAAGACAACGAACAATGCGAATAAAACAAACACTATTGAACTTAGCCCTGGCTAGCCTGCTAGCAGCTATAGCGACACAAACGCAGGCAAAGCCCAGTGACAACACACACGAATATACCTTTGATAACGGTCTTAAGCTGATCGTCAAAGAAGATCACCGCGCACCGGTACTGGTTTCTCAAGT
>CAYURS010000021.1:0-10128 GCA_964447165.1 uncultured Thiotrichales bacterium | reverse complement strand
ATACGTTTAAAAATGCTCCATTATCGTGCTAATTATCCACTATACGCACCAATAAAATGCATAAAGATTATACCGGCTACGCTAAACCATTGATAAATGGTCATTCGGTCACTGGCATGATTGCTGCTCTAGAGCTATGTAGGAGCATTCTTGGCAACAGCCAATATGATCGACTGAGTTGCCCTTAGGGCAACCATCAAGCCTAACTACAATTTGTAAATTTGGATGGCTAGGGTTCCGACCGGTGCTACCGGTGTCTGGTCCGAGAGCTATCGACCTTTCAAATAAATACCAAGAAAGGTTACACGGCGGGATAAAAGCCCGGGAGATTGAATTGGCAGTAAAGCCAAGATTGCCTCTGTGTAACAACTAAACTACTTGTGGGGAACCTTATGAAACGCACTCGCTCTCGCTTACTTATTGCTACTTCTTTACTCATCGGTCTTTTATCTATTGCAGCACAGCCTGTAATAGCCAAAGATGATTTTAAAATATGTTGGTCAATTTATGTTGGCTGGATGCCATGGGAATACGGTGCCACTACCGGTATTGTCGACAAATGGGCCGATAAATACGGCATTAATATTGAGGTCGTGCAAATCAACGACTATATCGAATCCATTAACCAGTACACCGCGGGTAGTTTTGATGGCTGCACCATGACCAATATGGATGCCTTGACGATTCCTTCTGCAGGGGGGGTTGATACCACTGCACTTATCATTGGTGATTTTTCTAATGGTAATGATGCCGTTATTTTAAAAAACAAATCATCCCTTGCTGATATCAAGGGTCAAACGGTTAACTTGGTTGAGTTAAGTGTTTCCCACTATCTGCTAGCACGTGGGTTGGAATCTGTCGATCTTGCCGAAAGAGACCTAACGATAGCGAACACATCAGATGCCGATATCGTCGCCGCCTACACTACTGATGATGTGACGGCTGTCACGACGTGGAATCCCTTGGTGAGTGAAATTTTGGCTATGCCAGGCAGTCATAAGGTGTTTGATAGCTCGCAGATTCCAGGTGAGATTATCGATACTTTAATGGTCAATACCAACACCTTAAAAGCCAACCCAAAATTTGGCAAAGCCTTAGTGGGTGCGTGGTATGAAATTATGGCTGCTATGGAAGCGGACGTAGCCGTGCGTCAACATATGGGGGAGGCATCAGGCACTGATTTAGCGGGCTACGAAGCACAATTGGCCAGTACAAAAATGTTCTATAAGGCAGCTGATGCTGTCAGTTTTGTCAAAAGTGCCGATCTAAAGCAAACGATGGAATATGTCGCTAATTTTTCATTCGATCACGGTCTATTAGGTGATGGTGCTCCCGATGCAGGATTTATCGGTATTGAAACCCCTGCCGGCGTGTTTGGTGATAGCCGTAATATCCAGTTACGTTTTGACCCGAGTTATATGCAGATGGCGGCTGACGGAAAGCTTTAGTCGATATCACATATCGTCAACGAGAACGATTGCAGTGAAACGTTGGATAAATAAAAAACCTTCGCGATATTTGAAGATGGTTTTAGGAATTCTGCCTTTCGTATTATTGCTGATCTTATATCAATGGGGATCGGAAATAAGAAAGGCAGAAAACCCAAATGACAAGCTACTGCCAAGTTTCACTGAATTTCAGCATGCAATAGATCGTTTTGCCTTTACACCCAGTAAGCGCACGGGTGAATATCAATTATTGCAAGACACCAAGAGCAGTCTACAGAGGCTGCTTATTGGTGTCAGCATTGCTGCGTTAATTGGTCTTATCGTTGGCCTGTCCACTGGCGCCTTCCCACTACTTGGCGCTAACCTTAACCCTTTAATTACGGCAATATCATTAGTCCCGCCAGTTGCCATACTCCCTATACTGTTTATCGTTTTTGGTTTAGGGGAGCTATCAAAAGTGATGTTAATCGTCATGGGGGTAGCGCCATTTCTTATCCGTGACATTTATCAACGAACACAAGAATTACCACGCGAACAATTAGTCAAAGCACAAACACTTGGCGCACATTCCGGCCAAATTATTTGGCGCATACTGTTACCACAAATACTCCCTCGGCTTATCGATGCCGTGCGTCTAAGCCTCGGTGCTGCATGGTTATTCCTCATTACTGCTGAAGCCATTGTCGCAACTGATGGCCTGGGTTATCGCATATTCTTAGTTCGGCGCTACTTGGCTATGGATACTATTCTTCCTTATGTGGTTTGGATTGCGTTGCTTGCGTTTCTTCTCGATTGGTCTTTATTAAGAATCAGCAAATTTTCTTTCCCTTGGTACCATACGGGAAAATAAAACCATGCCTAACGATACTAATCAGCACTCGAACCGAATCGAACACGGCTCTGCTCAATCGGTTGGCCCGCTTATCGAGCTAAAATTATTGAGTAAATCTTATGGCGATAATATTGTTTTAGAAAAAATAAACGCCTCAGTCCATGTCGGCGAATTCATCACGCTGGTCGGCACCTCAGGCTGCGGTAAAAGCACTTTTCTCAATATGTTGCTGGGCACTCAGACCATAACATCCGGCAAGCTATTGCTCGATGGTAAACCCATTGCCAATGAGCCTGGGCCTGATCGAGGCATCGTCTTCCAAAAGTACTCGGTATTTCCTCATTTAACAGTACGCTTAAATGTGGCCATCGGGCTTGAATTTAAACACAGCCCCGTATTTGGCAGGTTATTTGGCGCCAAACGTAGGCAAGTACTCGAAGAAGCTGACCATTGGTTAGAGGCTGTCGGTTTAACGGCCGCGAAACACCGTTACCCTCATGAGTTATCTGGTGGTATGCAGCAACGGTTGGCTATTGCCCAGGCATTAATCAAACAACCAAGAATATTGTTATTGGATGAACCTTTTGGCGCCTTAGATCCTGGTATTCGTAAAGATATGCATCAACTTGTTATTAAATTATGGAAAAAATACAGGCTCACCGTTTTTATGGTGACCCATGATTTGCAAGAAGGCTTTTACTTAGGCACTCGACTCTGGGTGTTTGACAAGCTACGCCATGACCCTCATGCGCCTGGACGCTTTGGTAGCACCATCACATTTGATATACCGGTAGGACAAGATAACCAAAATTGTTACGAGCAAATCGATGAATCTCTCACACCATCGCGCAAACAATTATTAACGATGTGACGATACGCCCTATCAAATTAAATTAGGAATACCAGAAAAAATGCTTAACGTTATCGATACAACAATAAACAATTGTTATCGTACTACTCTCGATAGTGGTAGCCATTGGTCATTGATAATTCGTCATGGTACACGCCTGCGCTTAATTGACATCAATGGTGGTGCTAATGTCGCAATGTTATTTTTTAACCCTAACCAATTAACTGAAAAATACAATGCACCCGATACGTTAAAATGCCAGCACACCTTTAAGTTAACACGTGGACATTGTTTGTATTCTGACATGGGCCGTATTTTTTGCTCTGTGGTGGAAGACAGTGTTGGTTGGCATGAAACAGTCTGTGGCAACAGCCATGCCAGCCATATTAATAAACAATGGGGTCAACGTGATTATCAAAGTGATCGTAATCAATGGCATCAAAATGGCTATGATGCATTTTTGGTTGAGCTCGCTAAGTACAATCTCACTCGAAAAGATATGGCGGCCAACGTCAATTGGTTTAGCCAAGTCAGTGCTGATAGACATGGCAATCTCAGCTTAACTGGCCAGGCCAATTCTGGTGATGCCGTTACCTTACGTTTCGAAATGGATACCTTGGTCATTTTACACACCTGCCCTCACCCACTCGACACAAGTAAAACTTACCCTAATACAGCAGTCGAAATCGAGCTGTTTAAGTCTAAAGTAATGACTGCTGACGATGCCTGCCTAAATCACTGTGATGAAAATCGCCGTGGTTTTGAGAACAATGCCTTGTATCACTTTGGCCTATAAAAGACAGTGCAAGAGGAAATATTCAATATAATGACAACCAATATAATTTCAGCAAGCAACTTGCAAGCAGAACATGCCAATCAAAGCCAACAAGTCAGCGCCGGTGACTATTACATTCATAACGTTAAGCAAGGTCAGACTTTACGTATTGTTGATTTACAGGGTAATCAGGCCGCAGACACTCTGTTTTATAGCGCAGATGATCCCAGCGAGCGTTATAGCGCTATGGATACCATTCGGGAACAAGGTAATCTCTATTTAACAACGGGCTCAGTACTCAAAACAAATGAAAATAATGACATGTTAGAGATTGTCGCAGACACCTGCGGCCGTCATGACACAATTGGTGGCGCCTGTGCAACAGAATCAAATACGGTTCGTTATGGCCTTAACAAACGTTGCATGCATGCCTGTCGTGATAGTTGGATGCTAGCAATTCAGGAACACGAAGAATACGGTTTAAGTAAAGCCGACATCACTCATAACATTAATTTTTTTATGAATGTTCCTGTGACAGAAGATGGCGCACTCACGTTTGAAGATGGCATTTCTGCTCCCAGTAAGTATGTCGAGCTTAAAGCCCTTATGGATGTCATTGTATTGATATCTAATTGCCCACAACTCAACAATCCCTGTAATGGCTACAACCCAACACCTATCGAAGTATTGATCTGGAATTAATAGTTTTTCCGGAGTAGGACGACCTGCACTGGTTGCTATAAAGCGGGACGACCCGTCATCGTTTAAAAGAGCATTATGTTTAACACTGTATTAATCGCTAACCGTGGCGCCATTGCCACGCGCATTATTCGTACACTACAAAGATTGCAGATCCAATCTGTCGTCGTTTATAACGAGGTCGACGCACAATCCTTACCTGTGCAACATGCCGATATTGCAATCAGTTTAGGTGAAGGCAGTGTCGCAGATACCTACTTAAATATTGATAAAATCCTGCAAGCGGCTATCGACAGTGGCGCCCAAGCGATTCATCCTGGCTACGGTTTTTTAAGCGAAAATACCGAATTTGTTTCACGCTGTGAACAAGCTGGCTTAGCATTCATTGGGCCGACCACAGAACAAATCACTTTATTCGGTTTAAAACATCAGGCACGTGATGCCGCCGAGAAAGTAAACGTACCACTCATTCCCGGTTCACCTTTACTAAACGATTTGGCTGCTGCAATTGATTGGGCAAGCAAGGTGAGTTATCCGGTTATGCTGAAAAGTACTGCCGGTGGTGGTGGTATCGGTATGCAGATCTGCAATCATCAATCTGAACTAAAAGATGCCTGGAACAGTGTTAGGCGCTTAAGCGCTAATTATTTTGCCAACGATGGCGTGTTTCTTGAGAAATATATCGCTAACGCTCGTCATATCGAAGTACAAATTTTTGGTGATGGCAAGGGAACGACTATCTCGCTAGGCGAGCGTGACTGCTCAGCACAACGTCGCAACCAAAAAGTCATTGAAGAAACTCCCGCAGCTAATTTAGCTTCAGCATTACGTCAACAATTGTATCAAACCGCAGAGCGACTTATGGCTTCTGTTCACTACCGTAATGCAGGGACGGTAGAGTTTATTTTTGATATAGATGAACAACGGTTTTATTTTTTAGAAGTCAATACACGTTTACAAGTGGAACATGGTGTCACCGAAGAAGTATGGGGCGTTGATTTAGTGGCCTGGATGGTGAAACAAGCGGCTAACGAGCTAGGCGATATTGACCAGCTAAAACAACAACTTTCCCCCATTGGCCATGCCATACAAGTACGTGTTTATGCTGAGGATCCTAATCAAGATTTTCTTCCCTGTTCTGGCTTGCTGTCACAGGTGAGTTGGCCTGTTGCCAATAATCTGCGTATAGATCATTGGATAGAATCAGGTATTGAAGTGTCTGCCTTATTTGACCCGATGCTGGCCAAAGTCATTGTTCACGCAGACGACAGGAAACAGTGTTTAACACAACTGAGTCATCACTTATCTCATAGCGAAATATATGGCATTGAAACCAATATCGCTTATGTCCAGGCGGTATTAAACAGCGACACCTGCCAGAGAGGTGAATTACTGACTCGCAGCCTTGCGAATTTTCACTTCAAAGCAAATACCTTTACGGTGCTACAAGCAGGCACTCAAACAACTGTCCAAGATTACCCTGGCCGCACGGGTCTTTGGCATGTCGGGGTACCGCCTTCTGGCCCAATGGATTCATTGAGTTTTCGTTTAGCAAATAGACTATTACAAAATTCAGCTAATGCTAGCGCATTAGAAATTACTTTGAACGGGCCAACTCTAAAGTTCAATCAAGCCTGTCATATTGCTTTAACGGGTGCGACCATAGAAGCAACACTTGCAGAGCAAGCTGTGCCAATGTATGCAACGATTGCCGTTCAAGCTGGTGATACACTCCGTATAGGTAAAGTTGTTGAACAAGGTGCGCGCGCTTATTTAGCCATATCTGGTGGCATTCAATGTCCCACTTATCTTGGTTCAAAATCAACGTTTACCCTCGGTCAGTTTGGTGGTCATGTTGGTCGCGCATTACGCCCAGGCGATGTACTGCATATCACCAACCCTGGCATTAAGCCCCACCCTGTTTGTGTTGCCGATCATCACCAGCCGAGAATAAGTGACTGTTGGCAATTACGTGTTATCTATGGCCCACACGGCGCACCTGATTTTTTTACTGAAACGGATATTCGCGAATTTTTCGACCACGAATGGGAAGTCCACTATAACTCGAGTCGTACTGGCGTACGTTTGATTGGGCCTAAACCAGAATGGGCACGAAAAAGCGGGGGCGAAGCTGGCCTTCACCCGTCTAATATTCACGATAATGCTTATGCTTTTGGTACGGTTGACTTCACGGGTGACATGCCTGTCATTCTCGGCCCCGATGGCCCTTCACTCGGCGGCTTTGTCTGCCCTGCGACCATCATTCAAGCCGACCTATGGAAGCTTGGCCAGCTAAAGGCTGGTGCAAAACTACGTTTTATTGCCGTAACACATGAACAAGCTGTCGCGCTCGAGGCACAACAACGTATCAATATTGAAAATTTAATCACAGCTGAAATTGATCTTGGTCGGCTCGATGTTCTCCATGATGCACTCGTCTCACCGATAGTACATCGCGCAATGATTGCCGAAGACGAGGTCGTGTGTCGTCTGGCTGGCGATCATTTTCTATTAATAGAGTTAGGGCCACTTGAACTGAATATCACACGTCGATTTAAAGTCCATGCTCTGATGCTATGGTTTGAAAATAATTCATTGCCTGGTATGAAAGAGTTAACGCCTGGTATACGTTCGCTGCAGATTCACTATGACTCTCAAGCCATCACGCTGGATGAGTTAATACACCATATTGACATGGCCTGCGCTGCGCTGGCGAACGACAAAGGCTCTTCGCTGCCTACGCGTATCGTCCATTTGCCTTTAAGTTGGGATGATGAGGCCTGTCAGCTAGCAGTAGAAAAATATATGCAATCAGTGCGGCCTGATGCACCATGGTGTCCAAATAACCTTGAGTTCATTCGCCGCATTAATAACCTCACTGATATTGCCGCCGTCAAAGAGATAGTCTTTAACGCCAGCTACCTGGTTATGGGCTTGGGTGATGTCTATCTTGGTGCGCCAGTGGCCACCCCTATTGATCCACGCCATCGTCTGGTCACCACCAAATATAACCCTGCTCGCACTTGGACAGCGGAAAATTCTGTTGGCATTGGCGGTGCGTATCTCTGTGTCTACGGCATGGAAGGCCCTGGTGGTTATCAATTTGTTGGAAGAACTTTGCAAATGTGGAATCGCTACCACCAAACCCGTGAATTTGAACAACCGTGGTTATTGCGTTTCTTTGATCAAATTCGTTTTTACCAAGTGAGCGCCGATGAGCTCAAAATCCTACGGCGTGATTTCCCTTTGGGTAAGTACCCCATCAAGATCGAACACACCAGGTTTGATCTCAACGAATACCAAGACTATCTATCGAGCAATGCCGACGAGATAGAGGCATTTCAGTCACGCCGTGAAAGCGCCTTTGCTGCCGAGTTGGAACAATGGCAGGAAAATGGTCAACTTACCTATCAACAAAATGAAGAAAACAATATTGAAATAGAGGAGGAGACCCTACCTAACGGTGTTATCAGCATCGATAGCACACTGTCTGGCAGTGTTTGGGAAATTACCGTTAGCGAGGGCGACACTGTTAACGAAGGTGACACACTCATGATTCTCGAGTCGATGAAAATGGAGATTGCTGTTCATGCCAACCAAGCAGGAAGCATCGATAAGATTTTAAAAACACAAGGCCAGTCAGTAACCGCTGGCCAATCTCTACTTTGGCTAAGAAAACCCTAGCCTAAATTAGGAGTAATAATGAGCACCGTAAACCTAGGTATCGAAGCACTAAAAGAAGCCTATAGATCGGGAAAAGACCCGCGTGAGTTAATACTCCAATTACGCCAACAAGCATTAGCACAATCGAACTATAACGCATGGATTACCTTGCTCGAGGTATCACAGCTGGACTTCTATCTCGCTTTTTTAGACGGCAAAAACCCAGACGACCTGCCCTTGTACGGCGTTCCTTTTGCTATTAAAGACAATATTGATTTAGCGAACATACCCACTACCGCAGCCTGTCCTAACTTTAGTTATATTCCTAAAGAATCGGCTTTTGTCGTCCAACTGCTACTGGCAGCAGGTGCGATTCCTCTTGGCAAAACAAATCTCGATCAATTTGCTGCCGGCCTGGTAGGAACACGCTCACCCTATGGCGAAGGTAAAAATGTATTCAATTCAGACTTTATCTCGGGTGGCAGCAGCGCTGGCTCGGCAATTGCCACAGCTTTGGGGCAAGTCAGTTTCGCGCTCGGTACCGATACCGCGGGATCGGGTCGAGTGCCTGCGGCACTCAATAATCTTATCGGTCATAAACCCAGCAAGGGTTTACTCAGCACACGTGGTGTTGTTGCGGCCTGTCGTACACTCGATTGTGTCAGCATACTCACGCTCAATACCGATGATGCCGCCTTAGTCTTCGATATTAGTGCTCAATATGATACGCAAGATGCCTATTCCCGTCACAATACTTACTCAAACCGAAAGCGTTACTACTCAGCGAGCACAGCAAATGGGTTTCGTTTTGGTGTACCTCAAATACTCGACTTTCAAGGCAATGATGAAACATGTGCCTTTTACGATATGGCCAAAGAAAAATTAATAGGATTGGGTGGCACGGCCATCGAAATTAATTTCGATCCTTTTATTCAAGCAGCAAAACTACTTTATGAAGGCCCTTGGGTGGCTGAACGTTGGCTCGCCACTCAAAATGTTGACCATGATTCTATGCTGGATGTGATACGTACTATTTTTTCCAGTACTAAAGACACAACAGCAGCTGACAGCTTTGCCGCGCAATATCGTTTACAAACACTTAAGAAACAGTGTGACGCATTAATTGACGGACTCGACTTTGTATTAACACCAACGATACCAACTCTTTTTACGCGCGAGCAGATTGCCGAAAAACCTATTATCAATAATTCAGTTCTTGGCACCTATACCAATTTTATGAACCTTTTAGATTATTGCGGTACTGCAGTGCCTATCGGGTTTACAAACAGTGGTGTGTCATGGGGCGTTACTCTCTTTGCTCACGCCTTTGAAGATATCAAGCTATTGCAATTTGCTGGCGCACTGCAACACGCATTTAAATTGCCTCAAGGTGCTACGGGTCACGCTCTAGCGCAAGCGATTGAAAATAATCTATCCCCCATTAGCAAAACTATCGATATTGCTGTATGCGGTGCCCATCTAAAGGGACAACCTTTGAATTGGCAATTAACTGAGCGTGGCGGCAGCCTAAAAGCTGAAACGGTTTCTTCAGCAAAATATAAACTCTATGCCTTGCCCGATAATAAGCGTCCAGCCATGGTTCGTGATGAACAAGGTGGCCAAGCAATAGCGCTTGAAGTCTGGTCATTGCCCAGTGATACGTTTGGTAGTTTTGTTTCTAGCATCGCAGCACCATTAGGGATTGGCAAAGTCGAGCTTGCCGATGGCCAATGGTTAAGTGGGTTTATTTGTGATGGTTATGGCCTTATCAAGGCCAAAGATATTAGCCGATTTAGTGGCTGGCGCGCATGGTTAAAAACTCGTCAAGCAATAACTTAAAAAAAGAAGTCTTCAGTCTCAG
>CAYURS010000020.1:0-10152 GCA_964447165.1 uncultured Thiotrichales bacterium | reverse complement strand
GAACGTGTTGGTGATGGCCTGGTTTCAGCGCACATCATTGCTCGTGTACACGGTGAAGTAGAAAGCATTTTACCTACAGCTGTTGAAGGCTAAGGTAAATTTTAAAACGTTTCTCTGTTAATTTGTAAATCATAATTAATGATTAGAAACGCTTAAATCAATATTTAATCTGGAGAAAGAAGATGAGTGAAATATCTGGAGTTGCATTAGGCATGATCGAGACCCGTGGTCTGGTTCCTGCAATCGAAGCGGCTGATGCCATGACTAAAGCGGCTGAAGTACGCCTTGTTGGTCGTCAATTTGTTGGTGGCGGTTACGTTACAGTATTAGTACGTGGTGAAACAGGTGCGGTTAACGCAGCGGTTCGCGCTGGTGCGGATGCTTGCGAACGTGTTGGTGATGGTCTGGTTTCAGCCCACATCATTGCACGTGTACACGGCGAAGTAGAAAACATTTTACCTTCAGCGATTGAAGACTAAGTAAAAATTTAACCATTATTAACCCTAATGGTTATTTATTAATGATTATTTATTAATGATTATTTATTAATCAGGAGAAATAGAATGAGTGAAATATCTGGAATAGCATTAGGCATGATCGAGACCCGTGGTCTGGTTCCTGCAATTGAAGCGGCTGATGCCATGACAAAAGCAGCTGAAGTTCGTCTTGTAGGTCGTCAATTTGTTGGCGGTGGTTACGTTACAGTATTAGTACGTGGTGAAACAGGTGCGGTTAACGCAGCAGTTCGCGCTGGTGCAGATGCTTGCGAACGTGTTGGTGATGGCCTGGTTTCAGCGCACATCATTGCACGTGTACACGGCGAAGTAGAAAACATTTTACCTACAGCGATTAAAGACTAAGGTAAAAATTTAACTATTAGTAACCCTAAGATTATTTATTAATGATTGTTTATTAATGGTTATTTATTAATCAGGAGAAATAGAATGAGTGATGTATCTGGAATAGCCTTAGGTATGATCGAGACCCGTGGTCTGGTTCCTGCTATTGAAGCGGCTGATGCCATGACAAAAGCGGCTGAAGTTCGCCTTGTTGGTCGTCAGTTTGTTGGTGGCGGTTACGTCACCGTTTTAGTCCGTGGTGAAACCGGTGCAGTAAATGCAGCGGTTCGCGCCGGTGCTGATGCCTGTGAACGCGTGGGTGATGGTCTGGTTTCAGCGCACATCATTGCTCGTGTACACGGCGAAGTAGAACATATACTGCCGATAACAACAGACGATGTGACAGCCCCTGAAGCGAGCTAAACGGCTACGTTAATGGATCCAAAGCTAACAGGTTATCTGCGGCGAGCATTGAGCCATGAAATGGCTGCTGTACAGCTCTATCTCACACAGTCAACACTATGTGAATTATGGGGTTTGCAGGATGTCGCTGACAAGTTACGCGTCGAATCTGAAGAAGAACTGGAACATGCTCAACGTCTGATTCGTCATATGCTGAGTATGGGGTTATTGCCCAATAATACTCAACTGCCTGTGGTTAGCCCGGTACATAACCTGAAAGATATGTTTATGGTTGCCTGGCATTTGGAAGCCGAGGCGATTCACCTTTACAGTGAAGCCAGTCAGTATTCCGCGCGAATGCGTGATGAGGCTAGTTTTGCCTTATTTGACGGTTTGTTGCAGGAAGAACGCGAACATCTTGATTGGGTGGAAACGTGGTTACATAAACTGGAACAAACTGAGTCTGGTCGTGCCTGAACAGCCCGATACTTCAACCTGGAAAGTGCAAAAGCGTGCACAGCAATTATCACGGCGTTACGATTTTTCCAACTATGACGATTTGCGGGATTTTCTTGATCAGTTAGAAACTCTATCAGAAAGCGAGGCTTATTACCCTGACCTGACGTTTAGCCGAACGCACGTCAATGTCGCTATAAAAGCTCGCGATGAAGAACTGGCTCAGATCGACTTTGATTTTTCAGTCAAAGTCGATGCCTTAATCGTAGATGCTTTAACTGATGGTAAAAATGATGGTTCAAACAGTTAGACATACCTGGAGTATATAAAACTAATGACCTGCACCAAATTCGCTGTTGCCAACCTCAAAGGCGGTTGTGGGAAATCTACCTTATCGCTTAATCTAGCTGCAGGTCTGATGCAACGTGGCAGCACGGTTTTACTGGATGCCGATCCGCAGGGAACGCTGGAACACTGGCTACAACATGAAGCAATAGATGATATGCCGCGTGTTGTTGCAACAGGCTCTGAATTGGCAAAAAAAATACGCTGGGCGAGTAGCACCCATCAATACATGGTCGTAGATTGCCCGCCGGCACTGGGTAGCGGTTACACTGAGACAGCACTGGAAATGGTCGACATATTATTAGTCCCTGTTTTACCTTCACCGCCTGATCTCTGGAGTAGCGTTCACATGGTCGAAGCCGTCGAGCAAGCTCGCAAGATTAACCCCAGTTTACGCGCTTATTTTGTACGCAATCAGGTTGAACCCAAAAGCGCGCTTTCCAATGCCATGCGCCAGGCAATTGCTTCCTGTGGTCTGCCCGCACTTGAAAGTACACTAGGGCGACGCGCCGCCTATCGTTGGGCTGCGCTGGAAGGTATTAGTGTTTACCAGTTTGGTGCGCGTGGCGAAAAAGCCGTTAGCGACATCGAATCAATAATTGAAGAGGTTTTAAATCATGACTAAACTCGAAGACAAGCTCCTTGCTAGCGTCAACAAAACAGAACAAAGTAAACCCGAGCAAGATAAACCTGCCCAAAATAAAAAAAAGGCATCGCTGAAAAAAACAGCTAAAACACAAGCTGCGACAAAAAAACCAGCGACAAGCTCCAAAAAAGCCAGCTCAGCTAAATCCAAAAAGAAACAAAATGCATCAACTTTGTTTCCACAACGTATCTGGCCAGATTAAATACGCGTGACGCTGTCTGTGTACTCGATTAATAAGTTACTAATCAAACAAACGCACAGCAATAACGAATATTTGGTAAAGGTGATTTTTGGCTATTCAACTCACAGAACATCAGGACTTATTAGAAGATCTGGGTGAACAGGCTGGTGAAGTACTAGAGGCAACCTGGCACGAGGCTGTTCGGGTATTCAGTCCGCGTGGACTACAGGCTTACCTTGAAGGTGCTGCTGGCTTAAAGTCATTTGGTCGTGGCACTGACCTGGTCATATCGTATATAGAAAGTGCTCCCCTGGTGGCCAAAGAAATTGGCGAGCAAGCCGTCACAGAACTACTTTCAACCGCTATTCAGATGTATTCCAGAACCAGTGCCGAGGTATTGGCACTGGTATTTTCCACCGCGTCGACTGCGGCAAAGCGTTTAGGTGAACTGGAATTATTTAAAGCCTATTTGAGTTTGCTGAACAACCTGGTGGCAAAAGCACCTCGTGCAATACGCCCATTTTTAGAAAACCTGGACAAGTTGTTAGGTCAACTTACTTTGGGCGGATTACGTCGCTGGATTGCATGGGGTATTTCTGCCTATCGTAATGATTTTGAAGCACAGGCGGACTATTTCGGCCTTAAAAGCGAACAGGCCAAAGCAGTATTAATGCAAGAACAACGCGGCGTACTGTTTGTTAATGTGCAGCGTCGTCTGAACATGTATTTACGTTCTTTGTGGGGGCGAGATTTTTTTATACGCCCTACTTCCGGTGACTTTGAAACACGTCAAGGCTATCGCCCTTATATAGAACACTACTTTATCCACCTGCCTGATGCTTTCGACGATTACAAACCGGAAAACGCTACAGACGATACAAGCACCGTATCTGGCATGGACGTATACCGTGCCAGTTCAGCCCATGCAGCGGCTCATATCGTCTTTTCTAGTTACGACACGGATGCCGAAGACTTAAGCAATTTACAAAAACTTATGATTGGCGTGATTGAAGATGCGCGCATCGAAGCATTGGCAACGCAACAATTTCCTGGCATGAAGCAGTTATGGATTAGTTTACTGCCTGCCAACCCAGCACTGGATGAAGGACTGCAACCGCTACTGGATCGTCTGGCACGTGCGCTAATTGACGAAAAGTACATTGACAATCACCCACTGGTCACACAGGCGCGTGCTGCCATGACAGCGGTATCTGAACAATTGCATGAGCCTGAACTGGCACGCGAAATTGGATTAGCGCTTGCTGAGCAGGTTTTAGCACAAAAGATCACAACAAATTCAAGAATCGATGTATACAGTACCCCGTATCGTGACGATAACCGTTGCCTGTGGCAATCACCAGACTATCGTGAAGAAGGTCATGAAATGTTACCGGGAGAAACAGAGCAGGTACGCAAATACGTTAGCCTCATGGAAATGATAAACGAGGTTGAAGTCGAGAATGCCGGTGACGATGCACAGGAAATATGGGTGCTAGAAACCGAGTTATTCCCTTATGAAGATAATGGCCAGTCATACAATGATATGGAAGGCAAGGAACCCATATCATCGCCTATTCACTACCACGAATGGGACTACCAGACGCAACTGGAACGCCCGAACTGGGTTACCTTATTAGAAAAACGTCCTAAAATGGGTGATCCCGATGACATTGAAGCAATACTGGGACGTCATAAACCGTTGGTGCGCCGCCTTAAACAACTGATTGAAGCGGTGCAACCTCAGGGTGTAATACGTCAACGTAAAGTTGAAGACGGTGACGAAATAGATCTCAATGCAGCCATCGGCGCCATGATTGATATTCGCCGTGGAGTGCAGCCCGATCCACGCATCGGTATTCGCACTACTTTGCAGGTGCGTGACCTTTCGGTATTACTGCTCATTGATTTATCAGAATCGACGAATGATCCCCTGCCCGATTCTAAATCAGCTTCTAAGACCAACGCAATATTAGAAGGCCAGGCGATTCCTGACAATGATGATGGTGATGAAGAAGAAAACAACGGACCCACTATACTCGACATGTCGCGAGAAGCCGCCACACTGATGGCCGAGGCAATGGACAAAGTGGGTGATCCATTTGCCATCCATGGTTTCGATTCTAACGGCCGCCATGATGTAGAATATTACCGCTTTAAAGA
Source organism: uncultured Thiotrichales bacterium (assembly GCA_964447165.1). Taxonomy (GTDB): domain Bacteria; phylum Pseudomonadota; class Gammaproteobacteria. The sequence goes on along the minus strand of CAYURS010000020.1, from coordinate 5,123 downwards.
TTTTGACGAGGCCTATGACGATGAGGTTAAAGGCCATCTTGCTGGTATGACTGGACAATTATCAACCCGTATGGGAGCAGCGATACGACATGCTGGTACATTGATGAATCAACGCGCCAGTAGTAAAAAAATACTGTTTATATTGACCGACGGCGAACCTGCTGACAACGATGAAACTGATCCACAATACTTGCGCTTTGACACCAAAAAAGCGGTAGAAGAGCTAGCGCGTAACGGCATCAACACCTTTTGTTTAACACTGGACCCTTACGCAGACCAATATGTTTCTCGCATCTTCGGTGCAAAAAACTTTCTGGTACTGGACCACGTTTCGCGGTTACCTGAAAAACTGCCAGAGCTGTATTTATCCCTGACCAAATAACGTAGTGTTTGCCGGATTAAAACGAATTTAAGAATACTGAGGACTTTTAGATGATCGATAATAACGAATACATGATAAGCCAGGAACCTTACTACCATAAAATTGGTAAAGAGATTGAGCGCTACGAAGCTGCCTATTCTGTGCGTATGCCCGTGATGTTAAAAGGCCCTACCGGTTGTGGAAAATCACGCTTTGTTGAATACATGGCATGGAAGTTACAAAAGCCACTGATTACCGTCGCCTGTAACGAAGACATGACCGCCTCTGATTTAGTCGGTCGTTTCCTGCTTGATGCCAGCGGCACAAAATGGCAGGACGGCCCACTTACCACGGCTGCCCGTATTGGCGCTATCTGCTACCTTGATGAAGTGGTCGAAGCACGCCAGGATACCACCGTGGTTATTCACCCGTTAACCGACCATCGTCGTCAGTTACCGTTAGAAAAGAAGGGTGAGCAAGTTGATGCACACCCTGATTTTCAAATTGTGATTTCCTACAATCCGGGTTATCAGTCAATGATGAAAGATCTCAAACAATCAACTAAACAGCGTTTTGGTGCGATGTCGTTTGACTACCCACCCAGCGAAATGGAAGTTGAAATTGTCTCACACGAAACCGGCGTCGATAGTGCAACCGCAGAAAAACTGGTGCAGGTGGCACAGCGCTCACGTAACCTAAAAGGTCACGGCCTGGATGAAGGCATGTCCACCCGTCTGCTGATATACGCGGGACAACTTATCGCTAAAGGCATCACTCCTGCCGATGCTTGCCAGATGGCATTGGTCGAACCACTGACTGATGATGTTGATATGCGTGACACCTTAGAAGCGGCAGTCGCAACCTTCTTTGCCTAAGAACTTTCGCAAAGAATACTTTTGCTGTAACGCTTAAATAAACATAACCATCACCGTTAAACCATCAAGTATGATGGCAGTCGTCGTGCGCGACGACTGAGAACCAGACGACTGCGAACCAATAGATGAAAACAGAGACAAACCTAGTTCAATCCTTTTTCCCCTTTTTACGCTGGTTTCCAATGACGCAAAAGTCCGTTCGGGCTGATGCAATTGCGGGAATAACAGTGGCTCTACTGCTGGTGCCTCAAAGTATGGCTTACGCCCAACTTGCTGGACTACCTGTCGTTTATGGCCTCTATGCTTCCATCTTACCCGTCATCATTGCCTCTATGTGGGGTTCGTGTAATCAATTACACACCGCACCGGTAGCTATGCTGTCGATGATGTCGGCAGCAGCGCTGATACCCTTTGCCATTATAGGAAGCGATAAATTTATCGAGTTAGCCATCATGTTAGGGCTGATGGTGGGTGTGTTACGTTTCGCCTTAGGGTTAGCGCGACTTGGTTTTCTGGTTAACTTTATTTCCAATCCGGTACTGGTTGGTTTTACCAATGCCGCTGCAATCATTATCGGCCTGTCACAACTCAGCAAAATAATCGGCGTTCCCTTTCCTCGCACAGATTCTTACATCCTTGACTTGTGGGGAGTGGTACGACAAATTGGCGAGACACACTGGTTAACCCTTTCTTTTGCCGTTGGCGCATACGCCATTATTCGTTTTAGTGACCACTACGTAAAACGGCTACCAGGGGTATTGATAGCTGTCGTTTTAACAACCATTATCAGTGCTTACATCGGCTTTGAGCAGAAAGAAACGGCGCCATTAAGCGCCATGAAAGATAGCACCAAAATGGAACTTATCCTGAGCTATTCTGATAAAAAAACAAAAATAAGTGAACTGACAAATGCCATTGCACATAACAATGAAAGCATTCAAACATTAAGCCATGAAGACGGTCATGAGATGCAACTGGCAAGTCTGGAAGGTGAAATACTAACGATGCAACTCATGCTTCGCACTTTAAAGCAGGAATATAATCAACGCCGAATAGATTTGAACCGTTTCGCGTTTGCTCGTGTGGTGACTAATGACAATACAGCCAATTTTTATGGGTATGACAATCTCCCCGACGGCATGGCAGCAGATGGACGGAACTGGCAATTTTCGACGGTTTTAAAAGATAAAATCATTTTCTCTGCAGGTGGTGCGGTAGTGGGTGATATTCCGAAAGGGTTGCCGCATTTTGCTGTACCCGTTATTGATCTCGGTATTTTGTGGATGCTGCTTCCATCCGCCTTCATTATGGCACTAATTGGTTTTCTCGAAGCCACTTCTATCTCCAGAGCTATCGCGGTTAAAACTAAACAGAAAACCGATGTCAACAAAGAATTGATCGGACAAGGGCTTGCCAACGCAGTGGGCAGTTTTTTTGGTTCTTATACGGTCAGTGGTTCTTTTTCCCGCTCTGCCGTCGCCTCGCGAATGGGGGCACAGACTGGTTTATTCGCTATTATTAGTGCATTGGCGGTGATCATCGTATTATTATTCCTCACCCCTCTGCTCTACCACCTGCCACAAGCAGTTCTTGCGGTGATTGTTATGATGGCTGTATTCGGGTTAATTCGTGTGCGACCCTTTATTCATGCCTGGTCCATGGATCGTACTGGTGTTGCGATAGGAATTATCACTTTCATCGCAACACTGGCTATGGCACCAGCAATAGCAAACGGTATCATGGTGGGCATTGTTTTAACCATGGTGGCCTTTGTTCTACGCGTAATGAAACCACGGTCAGAGGTACTGGGACTCGACTCTGATGGCGTACTGACTGGCGCGAAGGCAAATAATTTGCCTCCTGTTAGTGAAAATTTTGTTCCCATTCGTTTCGATGGTGCAATCATGTTTGCCAATGTAGCGTACTTTGAAAGCGCGATTATAGATGCCCACAGCGCTTTCCCCGAAGCACATACCATTCTCATTGTGGGCGGTGGCATAAACTGGATCGATGCCAGTGGTGAAGAGAAGATACGTGAGATGGCCGAATGCCTTTACAAAGCAGGTGTTACACTCGCCTTCAGCAGCCTTAAGCAACAGGTTAGACTTTCTTTCGAACGCAGTGGACTTACTGAAGTTATCGGCAAAGATAATATTTTTCGTACCAAAGGGGGTGCGCTGAAAAATTTGAGCATGCGTGCTAATAAGTCTACCAATGCAGATTAAACGCAATATGGTCGTACTGCTAGATTGGGTTAAATCTTGCGCCAAATCGAACGGGGACTTTTTTAAAGCGAATTAATTATGTCACTAGATCCTGTTGTCCTGTTTTTCATGCTTGGTTTAGCCGCCGGTCTAATGCGTGCAGAAATGCATTTACCGCCAGCGATATATGAATTTCTAAGTGTTATATTACTGCTTGCCATTGGTCTTAAAGGCGGCATTGAACTGTCCAAACAATCATTTGGTGATTTAGTACCGGACATGACAGCTGTGTTGGCGATGGGCTTTATACTGCCATTGCTGGCATTCCCCGTACTGCGCTATATCGGGCGATTTGAAAAAGCCGATGCTGCGTCGATAGCAGCGCACTATGGTTCAGTCAGCGTGGGTACCTACGCCGTAGCAACCACTTATCTAGTCGCACAAAATATACCCTATGAAGCCTATATGCCGCTATTTCTCGTCATACTGGAAGTGCCCGCAATTATCGTTGGTATTGTTCTGGTTCGCGGCATTTCAAAAGAGACCCGGTGGGGGCAACTGTCACACGAAGTTTTTCTGGGGAAAAGCATTGTGTTATTACTGGGTGGTTTACTGATTGGCTGGATAGCGGGAGAAGAAGGTATAGAACCGGTGGCGGGGCTGTTTTTTGATCCGTTTAAGGGTGTGCTGGCACTGTTTCTACTGGAAATGGGGTTGATTGCTGCTAGCCAGGTGGCGAGCTTACGTCGTTATGGTGTTTTCCTGCTGGGTTTTGGTATTCTTTTTCCAATTATCTCCGCTATCATAGGCATCGCGATTGGGTTACTGCTGGAACTTTCTATCGGTGGTTCTGTGCTATTAGCCACGCTAGCGGCAAGTGCTTCTTACATCGCGGTACCCGCAGCCATGCGTATCGCTTTGCCAGAAGCTAATCCCACACTATCACTCACCGCATCACTCGGCGTAACCTTTCCATTTAACATTATTTTTGGCATTCATCTGTATCACAAAATGACTGAATATATTTATGCCGTAGGAGTTTAATAAAGTGCTTACTCATAACATGAAACTGATTACTATTATTACCGAGTCAGTGCTGGAACATATTATACTCGATGAAATCGAACGCCTGGGCGCGCGTGGTTACACCATTACTAACGCACGAGGCAAGGGTCATCAGGGTGTACGTGGTGCCGGTTGGGCGAGTGATAGTAATATCCGTATAGAGGTAATAAGCGAACCACAAGTGATAGACGCCATCGTGGAATACCTTAACAAAACCTATTATAAAAACTACGCTATGATGTTGTATCTAAGTGATGTCCAAGTATTAAGATCAGAAAAATTTTCCTGACCGTAGCGAATTCACACATACAATATATTGCGAGAGCTTTGCACTGTATCTTCTGCACGATAAGCAATGAGTACTAAATCAACCTTATAAAGATCACCCAGTATTCCTCTTGCTGGGTTGTCATAAATAATAAGTGCGTTTAGCATTTTATTAATACACCTACCACACACACTTGCATCCATTGTAAAAAAGTTAAATAATCAAGCCAGAAAGTGTCTTAGTTACCTGATGTCCTATGATTTTTTTACCTCAGTGAATGATGCGCTATCAATTTAAAATAACCCATCAAATTCTAATTAGGATATTCTTATGCGAGAAGCTCCCCAGAA
>CAYURS010000019.1:0-10411 GCA_964447165.1 uncultured Thiotrichales bacterium | reverse complement strand
CAACTGCTTCAGCTTGCTCTTTAAGTAAGCGTTGTTCGTATAATTGTGTTTCGAGGTCAAGGCGTTCGGTTCGAAGGTTGGTATGTAAATCATCAAGCGTCGAATTAGTTTTTTGATGGTCGTTGATTTGCCTGTCGAGCTGTTGTGTTAAGTCGTTGATTTGTTGTTCGTGTGTGACACTAGTTTGTTCTAGTTTAACAGTTAGCTGTGTTATTGTATTTTGTGTATCGGAATCAGATCTAGCAATTTCAGCCTTTAATTGTTCTGTATTGTCATTAGTGTTTTCAAGTTCATCGCGTAGCGATGCAACCAGCTCTTCGTTATTACCAATCTTTTCTATGAGAGTATTGTTTTCTTGTTCAAGCTCTTTTAATTTTTGTGCGGTTTCTACTTGATCGAATTTATTATCTTCGATGCCAGCGAGTAGTGTTTGTTTGCTCTGTTCAAGTTCATCAATATGATGTTGTAGCGAGGAATTTTCTTGCTGTAATGTTGCTTGTGTTGCTAATTTTTCTTCTAATACATTTTTAGCTTTTTCTAGATCAAAAATGGCCTCTTTTAGTTTGGAGAGTTCTTCGTCAGAATTGCCAGAATTTGATTGTGCACTATCGAACTTCGAATTGATGCTGATCAATTGTTCTTCAGTTTCAAAGAGTTTATTCTGCAATTGGTCGTTATTAATATTTAGGCTGGATATTGCTGAATTTGCAGTATCAAGTTTTTCATCAATATTTTGTAACTGTTCTTCTGTGGTAGCTAGGTTACCATACAGTTTTGTATTTTCTGATGAGAGTGATTCCAGACGTTGTGTTAGTTCGTTTCTATCGCTCTGCGCGCCATGTAGTGTGCTCAACTGTGATTCGTAATCACTTACTTTTTCTTGTAATGATTTTCGTGTGTTTTCTAATTCTTGAATGGTATCTTCAAGTGAGTTATAAGCGTCTTGATTGGTGCTAATATCGGTTTCTAGTGTAGTGATATAGGTTTTATTTTCTTCTAATTTTTGTTCGGTTTGTTGTGAATTTTGTATTGAATTATCAAGAGTGCTTTGTAGCTGCGTGAGCCCGTCTGATTTAATTTTAACTTCAGTGAGTAAGCGTTCTATTTCAGAATCTATCTCACCACTGATGGAAACTTTCAGGCGCTCGGTTTCGCGCGCCGAATCTTCAAGTTTTAGTTTTAGTTCATGGTTATCTTGTTGTAGAGATTGATTAGTGCGATGACTGTCTTCGATGCTTAGAGTGAGTTCTTTGGTGCGGGTATCATTTTTATTGTTAGTATCATTCAATTTGCTTTTTAGTGATTCAATTTTATCACTGAAGTGTGTTTTTTCTGATAGCGCGGTATCGTAGTCTTTATTGAGTGTTTCAATGATAGATTGATTTTTATCAACATCTTCTGCTAGATTATTGATGGTGTTTTGTTTTTCCGATAGCTGTTGCTCGGCAACGGAAAGTTGTGTGTGTAGCGATTCACCTTCGTCGCTGATTTTTTGGTGTTTATTTGAGATATCTTTGAGCTGCTGCTTTAGCTTGCTAACAAGCTCTTGCTGTGCTTCTTTACTGCCTTCTAATTGCCCGCGAAGGATGGATGCTTCTTGGCCAGCTTGGCGTTGAGTAGTAATGGCCTCTTCTAGCTTATTTTTAAGGTATTTAATTTCCTGCTGCCGATCATTGGTTTGTTGGGCGGCTTGTTTTTCATTTTGTGTTAGTGCGTTGACGGTTTTTTGTGTGGTGCACAGATGCTCTTCAATATGACTGCGTGTATCGATTTCCTCTTTGAGTTTTTCTTCGAGTTGCGCTATTTTATTTTGAGGAGAGTTTTCTGATTGATCTGTATCTTGTCTCGTTTTTTCTAACTGTTCCTGTAATTTTGAAATAGTATTTATCGCATCAATTTTAATCTTCTCGACAGTAGCCATTTTTTCTTGGCTGGATTTCAGATCGTTTTTTTGCTGTGTCTCTTGTTTTTTTAATTTAGCAACTTGTTCGATAAGTGTTGTTAAGGTTTGCTCAGTTTCGAGATTGCTTGTGCTTATTGACGCAGCATTCTCTTGTTCTTCATAGAGTGCAGTTTTTAGCCGTTTAATTTCATCTTGATTATGGTCGCTCAGCTCATTTTTACTGCTGTGTGATTGTTTAAGGTCGTTTTGCAGTTTTTTTATTTGTTCATGTGCTTGTAACTTGGTGTGTTTTAGTCGCGTTTCGGATAGTTCTCTTAGTTTGTTGAGTTCTGATCTAAGTTGTTTGATCTGTGCGATATGTTTGGCGCCTAATGGCTCTTCAAAGCCTATGATTTCAGCGCTGTTTGGTTCGGGGTCATTTGATTTGTCATTTTCAAATTGGACTTGAGTGTTGAGTTTATTATTGACCTGAGTACTGCTATTAACAGTCACTAATGAGATATCTGCTGATGCAATCCCATTGTTTAACGCACGTGAGTTGATGCCATATTGTCTCAGCACAAAAGTGGCAGCAGAACTAGTACGACCGTCATTACAATAGGTGATGTAAGTCGTGTTTTTGTCAAGCAATTCCAGCTTATTACGTAGCTCTGGTATGGGAATATTGATGCTGTCATTGATGCGTTGTGAGCTGTGTTCGGTGCTGCTGCGCGTGTCTAACCATTTGGCACCCTGGTCAATGAGCTCAATGGCATCGCGGTAGGTAATAGTGTCAACCAAGGGGTCGTTAAGGAGCTCGAGGAAGTCTTTTTTTGATAAACGCATTAGCTCACCGTCAGTCAGCATGGTGATGGTGGCGCTACGTTTGCTTTCAGAAAGCAGGGCGTCCTCACCAAAGCAAGCACCGTCAGCAAGCTCAGCTAACACTTTTTCGGTGCCGTCATCGGCACGACGACTGACACGGCAGCGTCCGCGCTTGATGGTGTAATAGGCGTCGCCGTCATCGCCTTGGTTGAGGACAATATCGTTAACTTTGAGTGGGACTGCTTGCATGCGGGTGAGCATACGCTGGATATTCATGGGTGGCAGTTGTAAGAATGTATCGGATTGGAGTAGTCGCGTCATCCAGTCATCATCATCATCAGCGCTGATGTCACATACTTCATAGGCACTTTCTTGATGGGTGCTAACGTAGGCATCGAGTAAGGTTTTGTCGATAAAAGCGACAGTAACACGTGTTTTTGCTAAAGCGCTATTCAGGCGTGGTTGCTGTGGTGACAATGGGTGCATAGCATCATGGCTACCTGCGCGCATGACGGAAATCTTTTTGCCATTTTGTCGTAGCTCAACCTTACCTTCTATCAGGTAAAGTGTGTTTGGGTCACGGTCACCTTCTTTGAAGATATAACCGCCTTTTTCAACTTGTCTTATTTGTAGGCGAGACACTACCGCATTAAAATTATGAGGTGATAGTCCATCTAGGGGGACAAATCCTCTTAATACTTTATTGTCTATCCGTTGTACTGCTGCACCCATTTACATTACTACCCCATACTCGCCATGCCATAACAGATTTATACGTAAGATCGGTAATAAAAAGCGTGACATGAGTCGCATTTGGCATGGAATAGTCGAAATTTCTGTTCAGCATGAATAGTTGCAGCACCGATACGTGTTCAGCACGGACATTTTTAGTAACCTGGGAAGGTTACTTGGCTTCTGACTCAGCCCAGTCTGGCTGTTCTCGGCAAGTAGGCGTTCTTTTGCAAGTATTTACAGAGTGAGCAGAATAGGGTGTGACGACAATAAACACGTTATCATAGGCAATACATTTTTTATCACCACTATTAATAAGAAAAAGGTAATAGTTATTTCCAATATTGAGGTTATTGCTCGTAGCCAGCATCAGGTTTCACGCAAGCATATTAGTGATAATGCATTAAAGGTTTTGTCGCGTTTACGTCGTGCTGGTTACGCTGCCTATCTGGTTGGTGGTTGTGTGCGCGATCTTTTGATTGGCAAGATCCCCAAAGACTTTGATGTTTCTACCAATGCACATCCAGAGCAAGTTAAAGACGTATTTAAGAACTGCCGACTGATCGGCCGTCGTTTTCGTCTCGCGCATATTTATTTTGGCAGAGAGGTGATCGAAGTCGCGACGTTTCGTGCGCCACATCATCAAGAAGGCGAAAGTCTTCAGCATGAAGACGGTCGTATTTTGCGCGACAATGTCTATGGTACTGAGGAAGAAGATGCCTGGCGTCGTGATTTTACCGTCAATGCTTTGTATTACGATATTTCAGATTTTTCTATACGTGATCATGTTGGCGCGATGGCGGATATCGAATCGCGCACCTTACGTATGATTGGTGAGCCAAGCGAACGTTATAAAGAAGACCCTGTGCGAATGTTAAGGGCGATTCGTTTCTCAGCGAAGCTAGATTTCACCATTGAGCCAGCCACACAAGCGCCTATTAAAGAATTAGGGGGCATGCTGAAAGACATTCCTTCATCGCGGCTTTTTGATGAATTATTAAAACTTTTTCATGGTGCATCTGCCGTTAAGACGTTTCAGTTGTTACGAGACCATGATTTATTGCGTTATTTGTTTCCACTAACTGATGATTATTTCAAACAAAATACAGACAGTAGTGCTGAGCGTTTAGTCATTGCATCGCTAACGAACACGGATACGCGTATTGCAGAGGGTAAATCTGTTACGCCTGCATTTTTATTTGCTGCTATGTTATGGGGGCCAGTATTAGCAGAACTTGATCGCAAGTCTTACAAAGTGCCTCAACATCAAGCTATACAGATTGCAGCAGACCAGCTGCTTACTACGCAACTACAGTATACTTCGATACCACGTCGTTTTTCAGTGATGATGCGAGAAATATGGCAATTGCAATCACGTTTTGAGACGCGTTGGGGCAAGCGGCCATGGCGTTTATTAGCGCATCCGCGTTTTCGTGCGGCCTATGATTTTTTAGTCTTGCGCGCAAATGCAGGTGAAGTAGAGCCAGAATTAGCAACATGGTGGACTGAGTTTCAAGAGTGCGATGAGATACAACAGACAAAGATGTTGAAGAAAAACGACGGCCCTAAAAAACGCCGTCGTAAGTCACAGACAGCGGCACCAAAAACAATAGAAGTGTAAGGTTTATGACGAACGGTGAAGTGCACACTGTTTATATTGGCTTCGGTGGCAATATGGGTGATGTGGTTAGCAGTATCGCTACAGCACGTCAGGCGCTTGATGGATTATTCCGTGTTAATGAAGTAAGTCACTCCTCGTTATATATCAGTAAACCGCATGGTGGTGTCGAACAGGATGATTTTATTAATGCAGTTTCAGCTTATGAGACAAGTTTATCGCCAATGCAATTGCTGAAAGAGATGTTAACCATTGAAAATAGTTTGGGGCGCACGCGAGATATGCGTTGGGGACCGCGCACTATTGATCTTGATTTGCTGCTCTATGGTGACAAGGTGATTGAGACGGAAGCTGTAACGGTGCCACACCCGCGCCTTCAAGATAGAGAATTTGTCTTATACCCGCTGCATGAGATTGCCCCTGACTTAATTGTGCCTGAGCACGGCTCATTGACAGTGTTGATGAGGTGTTGTCCACATAATGATCTTGGAAAACTAGAAGAACAAGAAGTCGCGAAGGTATGAACGAAGTCGGTGCTTTGATGCCGCGCTTTATTGTCGTCGAGGGTCCTATAGGGGTAGGTAAAACAACGTTGGCAAGACGCCTGGCTGCTACTTATGGTACGCAGCTGTTACTTGAAGGGGCAGACGAAAATCCGTTTCTGAGTCGTTTTTATAATAACCCACGTGAAGCAGCACTGCCGACACAATTGTTTTTTTTATTTCAGCGTTCACGTCAATTACAAGGCTTACGTCAAGGCGATATGTTGCAGCCAGTGCGTGTTTCTGATTTTTTGATGGAGAAGGATAGGCTCTTTGCCGAGTTAACGTTAGATGATGATGAGTTAAGTCTTTACGAGCAGGTCTATCAACAATTAACACTAGACATGCCGCGCCCAGATTTAGTAGTGTATTTACAGGCGCCGGTTGATGTCTTGCTTAACCGCGTGGAAAAACGTGGTAGTAGCTATGAGAAAGGCATTACAGCCGACTATTTGCAGCGTGTTAGTGATGCCTACGCTGAGTTTTTTTATTATTATCAAGATTCACCTTTGTTAATTGTTAATGCGGCAGGCATTAATTTGGCAGAAGGCAATGCCGATTACGACATTTTACTTAAAAGAATCTCTGCTATTGAACACGGCCGTCACTATTTCAACCCCTTGCCTGATAGACTTTAGCCCCTATATTTACAGTAAGCATCACAACGCAGACAAGACAGGTAAGAGCAGCCATCATGATGGACAAGAAATTAACGCTATCAAGCATCCGAGACATGAAAGCCAACGGTGAGCGTATCGCTTGTCTTACCGCCTATGATGCTGGCTTTGCACAAATTCTTGATGAAGCTAACGTTGACATTCTGTTGGTTGGTGATTCCCTAGGTATGGTCGTGCAGGGAAAGGAGTCGACTTTGCCAGTAACGGTTGATGAAATGGTCTATCACAGCCGCTGTGTCAGCCAGGGTAATCAGCATGCTTTTGTGTTAGCAGACATGCCCTTTATGAGTTATTCAACACCTGAGCAAGCAGTAAGCAATGCCGGTCGCTTAATGAAAGAGGGCGCTGCACATGGCGTTAAGCTAGAAGGCGGGCGTGAAATTGTTGCCGTTGTCACACGTTTATCGCAGGCAGGTATCCCCGTTTGCGCACACCTTGGTTTGTTACCGCAATCGGTTAATAAATACGGTGGTTATCGGGTGCAAGGGCGCAGCCCAGAGCAGGCTAAGGCTATTATCGAAGATGCTAAGGCCTTGCAGAGTGCGGGTGCTGACATACTGGTGATCGAATGTGTGCCGCGTTCATTAACCGAGAAAATTATGGCTGTGGTAACGATTCCTGTTATTGGTATTGGAGCAGGTGCGAGCTGTGATGGCCAAGTTTTGGTGCTCTATGATATGTTAGGTATTACCCAGCATAAGCTACCACGTTTTGTACATAATTTTCTCGCTGACGCTGATTCTATTTCTACGGCCATCACTGCTTATGTCCATGCGGTTAAACAAGGGTCTTTCCCGCAGCAAGAACACGGCTACGATTAAGGAGCCTCTAATTTATTCTGGACGAAGTAGATTGTGCCTGAAATATTCAGATTCAAGGCGCAAATCGCAGCCAATAGTGGGGCTATTGGCAAGATTTGTAACGCAGAAGCTGGATATTTCAGGTACAAGATACGAGTTCATGAATAGATCAGAGGCTCCTTAATGCAAAGTCTCCGGCATGTGACAGCGTTGCGCACGCTGGTGGCCGAGTGGCGTAGCCAAGGCCAAACTATTGGCTTTGTTCCCACCATGGGTAGCCTGCATAAAGGGCATCGCAGCCTGATTGCCAATGCGCGTTCGCGTTGTGATTGTGTCATTGTCAGTATTTTTGTTAATCCTACCCAGTTTTCACCAGGCGAAGACTTTTCAGCTTACCCACGTACTGTCGATAGTGATCAGCTAACATTGATTGAAGACGGCGTTGATGCCTTGTTTTCGCCGCGAGTAGAAGATCTTTATCCGCGTGGTGCCAATGACACGACGACCATGGTATCGATAGCTGGCTTAAACAATGAGCTTTGTGGTGCACACAGAAATGGCCATTTTGATGGCGTACTTACCGTGGTTAACAAATTTTTAAATATCATTACACCAGACAGACTCTTCTTAGGCGAGAAAGATTTCCAACAGCTCTATATGGTCAAACAAATGGTGTCAGAATTAATACTGCCCGTTGAAGTTGTCGGCGTGCCGACCTATCGTGAAGCCGATGGGCTTGCCATGAGTTCGCGCAATCAATATTTAACAAATGTCGATCGCACTAAAGCCAACGGTTTATACAATATTTTGTGTGGTATCTGCCACAATTTAATGAAGGGTAATAACGATTTTTCTGTGTTAGAAAATCAAGCATTGACTTCACTACGAGCACTCGGTTTTGTGCCAGATTATATTGAAGTGCGTCGACAGCAAGATATGGCGAAAGCCACGCCAAATGACCAGGATCTCGTTGTCTTGGGTGCGGCCAGGTTGGGTAAGACAAGGTTAATTGATAACGTCATTCTGTCACGCTAAGGCACTGTTTTCGTTTTATACTTTGGCTTGTTTTGGCCAGGAAAATTATGCTATAATTCTTTTAAGTCAATGACTTAGAGATATTTTTATGCGTCTCACCATGCTTCAAGCCAAACTACATCGCGCCCATGTGACTCATTCTGAAAAAGAGTATGAGGGATCCTGTGCGATTGATTCAGAGCTATTGGCAGTAGCGGGTATACGCGAATATCAGCAAATCTCAATTTACAATGTCTCAAACGGTGAGCGTTTTCAAACCTATGCTATTTCAGGTGAAAAGGGTTCAAAAATTATTTCAGTGAATGGCGCAGCAGCATACAAAGCCGAGCCAGGTGATTGTCTTATTATTTGTGCTTATGCTGAATTAGATGAGTCTGAGTTGGCTGGGTTTAAGCCGACACTGATTTATCTTGATGAGCACAATGATATTAAGCGGATAGGGAGTTTTATTCCTACGCAAGCAGCCTAAGCCCGGTAGTTCACATATGGTAACGTACCCTTGGGGTGAAACAGTTGAATATTTTGGACTCAAGACTTTCGTTCATGACTTAATCAGAGCTTCCCTTGATGGCGATTACTTCTTTCGCTCGCGTAACTTGTGCCCTATGAACAAATGGAACATGTGATTATCAGCATCAAGGTATTTGTGCACACCGCACTCGAAGAATTCTTGCAACACCTTGGCAAAGTGGGACTGATCGTAATAACCACACTCATCGGCCAATTCTGTCAGTTGTTCGTAGTCATGCGAATACAGTTTCGCGACTACGGTATTCATCTGCACCACGCGGGCGTAGAATTTTGGCGAGAGTCCAATAATGTGCTTGAATTTGCGTGACAGGTTGCGCTCTGTGATCGCCAGCTGATCGCACAGATCGGCAATCAAAATCTGGCCTTGAGCCTGATCTATGATTTTCACCGCCGCATCGACGTGGGGAACTTCTGGCCGTGCCTTGGCAATCAGGTCTATGAAGATAGCATCAAAGGCCGCGATACGTTGCTGCTGTGTTGTGGCTGCTAGCAGTTTGTCGGCAATCTCTCTGGCCAGCCTGGCAGGCAACAGGTCAAACCCGTCGTGGGTAAAGTGGCGCAGTGTTCCCAGTGGGATGCCAAACAAGCGAAAAATCGCCGTCGGATAGACTTCTGCCATGATATTGCCAATACTGCCTTCATAGTACAGCATAGTATTGCGATGATCGACCTGGGAGGCTATGCACAGACCCGGCACATTAGTCTTTTGCCCGCTGTCGATGGCACAGAAAATCTGGCCGCGGAAAATCTGGCTTATATAGGGAAAACCGGTAGGCGCTATTTTTATGCTTGTGTCAAGACGCGCTTGCGTGTCGGCATACATATAGCGACGCACAAAAGCTGAAATGGCTGGCGCTGCTGGACAAGCTTGGTACATATCAGGTTGCATTTAAATCACCTCCAGGTCGTTAGGTGTTTCTGATGAAGTCCAGACGAAATACCTCGAGGGTTCACTTTAACACCCCCTTGAGGGGTACACGTCTAAAGTTGAATATTTGTTGGACTCAAGATTTTCGTTCATGACTTAATCAGAGCTTCTTTAAGGCCACTACGGTAGTTTCTACGCCGTGCTGCACACTGGCGTTTGCGCAATAATTTGCCCATCGATAATATTTACATCCAAACATCCGCAAATTCTACAAGAGTTATGTCCGATTTTTACAAGAATATGTCCGATTTTTACAATTTTTACAACTAAAGTTCAATCATGCTTCCTCAATAAACAAGCATCAAACAATAACGAGGGAAAAATCATGTTCCAACAAACTCTGCTGCTTGCAGTGCAAAAACAATTGATGTTGTCTTTAATGCTGTTGATGGGTCTATTACTGACGGCCTGTGGCGGTGGCAGTGGTGGAACAAGCCCCTCAGCACCACCAGCACCGCTCACGGTGTACCTGGCTGATCAAGAGATCGATGGGGTGGTTGAATTGTATCGCAGCGATACCGGGGTCAAACTCAATGCACCACTGGTAGTGGGTGGATCAATTACCGCCTTTGCGCTGACCCCGGATAACACAGCAGTGGTGTACCGTGCCGATCAGGATATAGATGGAGTCTTTGAACTCTACCATGTGGCGTTGGCGACACCGGGTATCAGCAGCAAACTCAACCCCGCGTTGGTTGCGGGCGGGAATGTTGGTGTTGGCTTTGCCATCACCCCGGATAGCACGGCAGTGGTGTACCGAGAACGTAATAGGAACATGGAGGTCAAGAGTCTATATCTAGTTGGAGGGGGTATCCTTAAAATAAAAAGAAAACGGGGGGGG
>CAYURS010000018.1:0-10809 GCA_964447165.1 uncultured Thiotrichales bacterium | reverse complement strand
GTGATACCCTCTTCTTTTAATCTTTGCACCAAGCGTTCTCGTGTCCGCTGGGAAGTCATGCCAATACCAAGGTGATGGGCTTTGATCGACATTAGTTTTTCATGTGATTACTTAGTTCAATGATTGGCAACCACTCACTCACCGCAGCAACTTGTTGATGACGCGTTAAATCAACCTGTACAGGTGTGACTGAAATATAGCCATTTGCTACCGCGTGAAAGTCTGTGCCGTCACCGGCATCGGCCGCTACACCTGCTGCACCAACCCAATAGATAGATGCGCCGCGTGGATCTTGGCTTTTAATGACGGGTTCAGCCTTGTGCCGAAAACCCAGCCGGGTTGCAACAAAACCTTTAATCTCATGCCACGGTAAATCAGGAACGTTTACGTTTAGTAATGTGTCTTTATCTAAGGGTGTGGTTTGTAATTTATTGACGAGGATTTCAATCGCTTTCACTGCACTATCATAATGCTGTAATTTTTGACCTGCAAGTGATACGGCAATAGCAGGTAGGCCAAGAAAACGTCCTTCCATTGCTGCCGCAACAGTACCGGAATAGACCACATCATCACCCAGGTTAGCACCCGCATTAATACCAGCAATAACCATATCAGGCTCTTTCTCGAGCAAACCGGTGACAGCGATATGCACACAATCAGTGGGGGTACCATCAACGCTAATCACACCATTATCATGGTGTTTCAGTCGCAAGGGTCTTGATAGGGTTAGCGAGTTACTCGCCCCACTACGATTTCTATCGGGAGCAATAACATCAATGTGTGCAACGCTACGCAGCGCGTCATAGAGTGCGATTAACCCTGGTGCCAGGTAACCATCATCGTTACTTAAAAGAATTCGCATTTAAGAGTGGCTCGATGAGTCTAGCAGAGTCATGTCTGAAAAATACGCACCAAAAAATCTACAGGCACTAGGCTGCGATCGAGGCAACACACAATGCCATCAATGAACTTGGATAGATACCCAACGCCAGTATCAACAAGCTGTTGAAACTGAGTGCAATCTTTACATCAACCGGAGCAGCGATTTCTGGTACATCCTCGTCGGCGTCATCAAAGTAAGCAAATTTAATAATACGCAAGTAGTAAAAGGCGCCGACAACAGAGAGTAGAACGGCAAGTATGGCTAACCATACCAGTTCAATACTGACCACGGCTTGCAACACTTGCAGCTTGGCCCAGAAACCAACGAAGGGTGGCACACCTGCCATCGACATCATGACGATCATCACCATAAAGGCAAACCAGGGGCTGCGTTTGTTCAGCCCTTTAAAATCAGAGATATTTTCAGCGTCATAACCCGCACGGCTTAACAAGATAACAAGGCCGAAGCCAGCAGCGGTAGTTATGGCATAGACAATTGCGTAAAACATGGACGCAGCATAGCCTTCATTTGTCCCCGCCAAGACCCCAAGTAATAAGAACCCAACATGCGCTATGGTTGAATAACCTAACATGCGTTTGATGTTGGTCTGCGCTATCGCCACAACATTCCCAACAATAATAGACAATACCGCCAAAATAATTAGCATATCTTGCCAATGCACATGCATGCCTTGCGCACTATCAACCAGTATTCGCATTAACATAGCAAACGCAGCAATTTTAGGTGCGCTGGCGATAAACAAGGTTACTGCTGTTGGCGCACCCTGATAGACATCGGGTATCCACATATGAAACGGTACAGCACCGAGCTTAAAGGCAATGCCGACAACGAGGAAGACAATACCAAATTTAAGCACCACGCTATTACTATCATTGGCTGCGATAAAGGCAGCAATTTCACCAATGTCCAGCGTACCCGTAGCACCGTATATCATCGACATACCGTAAAGCAGCATGCCTGATGCAATGGCACCCAGGACAAAATACTTCATTGCCGCTTCGGCAGAAAGACTGGAATCACGGTTAAAAGCAACCAAGGCGTAAAGCGATAAGGACAGTAATTCAAGACCCAGGTAAATAGTCAAATAACTATGCGCCGACACCATGACCAACATACCAAGCACAGCAAACAAACCGAGCACATAGAATTCACCACGATAAATACCGCGATCAACCAGGTATTGACGTGCATATAAGAAAGCTAAAAAGCTCACCAAATAAATGAACAGTTTTAACACCAATGCCATCGGATCATTGATATAACTACCATTAAAGGTTATTACGGTTTCAGTCATTGGTAGCGACAAAGTTAAATAGGCGCCAATAAGCAAACTAAGCTGTGTTAACACGTAGGTAATGCCGCGTTTACTGGCAGGCAGATAAACATCGACCAATAACACCACGCAAGCCATAGTCAGCAGAAAGATCTCTGCCACAGCAGGTTGAAAATCAGGAGCAATAAAATCGGTCATCTAACCTGGGTTCCGTAGTTGAATAGGCTGTAGAGCACGCTTCATTTTGTGGCTGGCAAGACGCCATGAAAAGCAATAGCCCGAGATGCTATTACGACGATTGGTAACACAGCCAGACGCAAAATCAAGCGTGCTCTACAGACCATAGCGATGCACCCAACAGGTGCTCCCGGTACATTCTCGAAATATGATCAATAACAACATGTTATTTTTATCCTTGTGGCGGTCCACTACGGAACCCAAGTTTAAGCTGGCCCTACAGTTTGGACGTGACAATGTGATGAAGGAAATGATCAACCGAGCTATGCATCACCTCAACCAGAGGTGCCGGCCAAACACCAAGCAATATTACTGCTAACGCTAATACAGCTAACAACCAGAACTCACGGCTGTTGACATCATTTAGCTTGGCAACATTGTCGTTGGCAACGTCGCCAAAGATCACACGTTTGATCATCCACAAGGTATAGGCAGCACCAAGAATGAGTGTCAACGCAGCAAGAAAAGCAATCCAAAAACTAACTTGGAAGGCACTAAGAATCACCATGAATTCACCAACAAAACCTGATGTTCCTGGTAGACCGGTATTAGCCAAGGCGAACAACACCATAAAACCTGCAAACACTGGCATGGTGTTAACAACGCCACCATAATCACTAATACGGCGTGAATGCATGCGGTCATACATCACACCGACACAGAGAAACAAGGCACCGGAAATAAAGCCATGAGAAATCATTTGTACCATAGCGCCTTCGACACCGAGCGCTGCACCTGCAATATCGCCAGTTTGTCTGAAGATAGAAAAGACCACAAATAAACCCAGGGTAACAAAACCCATATGGGCGATAGAGGAATAAGCAATCAGTTTTTTCATGTCTTCTTGCACCAGCGCAACCAGTGCAATATACACTATGGCAATCAACGATAACGTAATCACTAACCAATCAAACTCTGCCGCCGCGTCGGGCACAATAGGCAATAGAAAACGAATAAAGCCGTAAGCACCTAACTTCAACATAATGGCAGCCAAAATGATTGACCCCCCCGTTGGTGCTTCAACGTGCGCATCTGGCAACCAGGTATGTACTGGCCACATCGGCACTTTAACGGCGAATGCAATTAAAAAAGCAAAGAACATTAAGGTCTGTGCCGTCATACCAATGGACTGGGCATGAAAGTCGAGAATCGCAAAGCTGCCCGTTTCAAAATAAAGATACAAAATAGAGACGAGCAGTAATACCGAACCCAAAAAGGTGTACAAAAAGAATTTAATTGCCGCATAAACACGGCGTTGACCACCCCAAATACCAATGACAAGAAACATGGGTATCAGCATCGCTTCCCAGAATACATAAAATAAAACTGAGTCAAGTGAAGCAAATACACCGTTCATCAAGCCTGCCATAATTAAAAAGGCAGCCATGTATTGAGCAACGTGTTTTTTAATCACCTCCCAACCGGCAATCACCACAATGACCGTAAAGAAGGTTGTTAACAAAATTAGCGGCATCGAAAAGCCATCGATACCTAATGAATAATTAACATTAAATGAGGGGATCCACGCAGCAAACTCTATGAACTGCATTTGCGGTGTTGTAACATCAAATCCACTATATAAGAGAATCGATATCAGGAAAGTGGCAACAGAAAATGCTAAAGCAAGTAGTCGCTGTAACCCTACTTCACCGCGACTAGCGAACAGCACCACGACACCACCAATAATTGGCAGCCAAATCACTAGACTCAAAAGCGGTAAATTATCAAACATGCTTAAGGAGCCTCTGACTTATTCTGGGCGAAGTGGATTGTGCCTGAAATATTCAGGCTCAAGGCGTGAATCGCACGCAATAGTGGGCTATTGCGAAGATTTACAACGCAGAAGCTGGATATTTCAGGCATAAGAGTCGAGTTCATGAATAGATCAGAGGTTCCTTAATAAGTCCTATGGTCTCAACACAAACCAGCCAATCAAGACTAGTAGTCCAATAATCATGGCGAAGGCGTAGTGGTAGAGGAAACCAGTTTGTAAACGCCTGGCAACACCTGCAAAACGAGCGACACTGTTTGCCATGCCATTTACCATAATGCCATCAATAAGCTTGGCGTCACCAACTGACGAAAAGCTTTTGCCTAGCCACTGGCTACCTCTGACAAAAACTGCGTAATACAAACGATCAATGCCATAAGCGTCGTCAAGAATGCGATGCAACCCAGACAACCTGTCTTTGATCATGCCAGGTATTTCCGGTTTAACAATATAGAACAACCAAGCAAGCACAATCGCTGCTATCACCAACCAGAATGGTAAAGTCATAATGCCGTGAGTTAAAAAGTGCCAAGGATCACCACCATGCATTTCTTTAGCAATCGCCAAACCATTATGCTGGTCAAATACAACAATAGAATTGCCGAAATAATCGCCAAACGGCATACCTGACAATGCTAACCAACCGACAAACACTGACGGTATCGCTAATAGAATCAACGGTACGGTAATAACCTTTGGACTTTCCTTAACCTGACTTAGCGTATGTTCATCCATGCGTGGCTTGCCGTGGAAGGTTAAAAACAACAACCGCATGCTGTAAAATGCGGTAATGAATACGCCAGCAATGACAGCAAAATAAGCGAAGCCTGAACCTGCAATCGTCGATGCGCCAACCGCTTCAATAATACTGTCTTTTGAAAAGAACCCGGAAAACGGTGGAATACCCATCAATGCCAAAGAACCAATCAAAGCGGTCCAATAAGTGATGGGCATGTATTTACGCAAGCCACCCATCTTGCGTATATCTTGCTCGTGGTGCATTGCCAGAATGACCGAGCCTGCCGCCAAGAATAATAAGGCCTTGAAAAAGGCATGGGTCATTAAGTGAAACATGGCCGCAGAATAAGCAGAGGCCCCTAAAGCAACCGTCATATAACCCAACTGCGATAACGTTGAATACGCAATAACGCGCTTAATATCGTTTTGAATTAGGCCAAGAAATGCCATAAACAAGGCGGTAATGGCACCAACTACGAGAACAACACTCAATGCGGTCTCTGACCATTCAAACAATGGCGACATACGCGAGACCATAAAGATACCGGCGGTTACCATGGTTGCCGCATGGATCAAAGCAGAAATTGGTGTTGGGCCTTCCATTGAATCGGGTAACCAAATGTGTAGGGGTACTTGTGCTGATTTACCCATGGCACCGATAAACAGTAAAATACAAATGACTGTCATTAATGACCATTCAACACCAGGGAAAATACTGATAGTGGTATCAGCATGATCAGCGGCACCGGCGAATACTTCGACATAATCAAGTGAGCCGAAATACATCAACACCGCAGCAATACCTAATAAGAAACCAAAATCGCCCACACGGTTAACTAAAAATGCTTTGAGGTTGGCATAAATCGCTGTAGGTTTTTTATACCAAAAGCCAATCAGCAAATAAGACACTAGCCCTACCGCTTCCCAGCCAAAGAATAGCTGCATGAAGTTATTGGCCATCACCAACATCAACATAGAGAAGGTAAAGAGTGAAAGATAACTGAAGAAGCGTTGATAACCTGGGTCATCATGCATATAACCAATGGTATAAATATGTACCATTAGCGAAACAAAGGTGACTACAATCAACATCGTCGCGGTTAATTCATCAACCAGAAAACCTATCTCAAAGTTAATGCCATCACTCAATAACCATTGATAGACCGTTGCATTATAGGTTGGCGCATCGTTAAGTATGATGTGATTAAATACCACCAGCGATAAAACAAACGAAATCGCTACACCAATAATGGTCACCCAATGGGCGCCAGAACGACCAATCCTTTTGCCGAACAAGCCTGCAATAATAGCGCCGACGAGCGGTGACAGCGCGAGTATTAGATATACTTTATCCATTGACTAAGCTCGCCCTTTGCTACTGCTGCAATTCATTTAACTCACCAACATTAATCGTCCGACGATTGCGGAACACGGTGATTAAGATAGCCAAACCAATGGCTGCTTCTGCAGCGGCGACGGTAAGAATAAAGAAGACAAAAATTTGCCCAGCAATATCACCGTGAAAATGTGCAAAGGCAATGAAATTCATATTAACAGCCAGCAACATCAGTTCAATAGACATTAACAAGATGATGACATTTTTACGATTCAAGAAAATACCAGCGATACTGAGACAAAACAGAATCCCGCCAAGAACAAGGAAATGAGATAAGGAAATCATGCCCCTGTTCCGCCGTTAGGTTCAGAGGGAGGTTTAGGCGAAGACGCCATCTTCACGATACGTAAGCGATCTGCTTTACGTGCCAATACTTGCTCACCAGGATCCTGATATTTACTGCTGGGCCGGCGACGCAATGTCAACATAATCGCTGCCACAATAGCCAACAGCAAAATGGCCGCAGCCAATTCAAAGGCATAGAGGTAAACCGTATAAAGAACCAAACCCAGTTCTTTGGTATTACTGTAATCAGCACCGTGCGGCACAGGCGCGGCATAATTATCTAAACCAAAATTAGGGCCAACCACCAGAAAAATTTCAACTACCATGACCAACGCAACAATAATTCCGATCGGTAGGTTTTTAATAAAGCCTTCGCGTGTTGGCTCAAAATTAACATCAAGCATCATGACCACAAACAGAAACAACACCATAACCGCGCCGACATAAACCAGCACCAGAACAATAGCTAAAAACTCTGCCTCAAGTAATAACCACAAACCCGCACTGGTAAAAAATGCCAACACCAGAAACAGTACGGCATGCACTGAATTGGGTACCGTGATAACGGCAATCGATGTTGCTACCAGCACTGTCGCAAAAAAATAAAATATTACAGGCTCTATCGCCATGCTTAATCGCTTCCCTGTAATGTTAATTTAAACGGTTGTGTGTTCATGTTGTTATCTAAACGCAGCATCTTGTGCACGGTCAGCGGCGATCTGTTGCTCATTTTCATCGCCAATAGCTAATAGTTTTTCCTTTGTCATGATATGCTCACCACGATTTTCAAAGTGGTACTCAAAAATTCGTGTTTCAACAATTGAATCAACAGGACAAGCTTCTTCACAGAAACCACAGAAAATACATTTAAATAAATCAATATCATAACGTGTGGTACGACGTGTCTTGTCTTCACGCTCTTCTGATTCAATGGTGATCGCCAATGCGGGGCAAACCGCCTCACACAACTTGCAAGCAATGCAACGTTCTTCACCATTCGGGTAGCGACGCAATGCGTGCAGACCACGAAAACGCGGCGACTGTGGTGTCTTTTCTTCTGGATACTGAACCGTAATCTTCTTTTTAAAGAAATAACGGCCGGTGAGCATCAAGCCGCGAAACAATTCAACCAACATGAAGCTGTTAAAATAATGTACTAATTTTCTCATCGGTTTACTCATCACCTATGCCTATTGAAAAATAGCCTCTACGCCTTATCAAACCAAGGACCAACTTCGCCTAAAACCAAAAGTCCGGTGACGACTATCCACACTATAGTAACCGGAATAAACACCTTCCAACCTAGGCGCATAATCTGATCATAACGATAACGTGGGAAGGTTGCTCTAAACCATAAAAATAAGAATAGGAAAAAACCCATTTTTAAGAACAGCCAAACAATCCCTGGCACCCAGGAAGTTAAAGCATCTAAATTCAGAAATGTGATACCTTCAAACGGTGACAGCCAGCCGCCCATAAACATAATGGCTGTCAGTGCAGCAATCAAAATCATATTGGCGTATTCCGCCAAAAAGAATAAGGCAAAGGTCATGCCTGCATATTCAACATGGAAGCCAGCGACGATTTCTGATTCACCTTCAGCAACATCAAACGGTGCGCGGTTGGTTTCAGCAACACCGGAAATGAAATAAACAACAAACATAGGAAACAATGGCCACATAAACCATTGAATTATGCCCCCCTGCTGGCTTAATACAATCTCTTGTAGATTCAAGCTGCCTGCTGCCATTAATACAACAACCAAAGCGAAACCCATGGCGATTTCATAGGATATTACTTGTGCTGAGCTACGTAATGCGCCAAGAAAAGCATATTTTGAGTTAGAAGCCCAACCAGCAATAATGACACCGTAAACACCAAGCGAGGTCATTGCCAGGATATACAGTAAACCGGCATCAATATCCGCCAAAACAAGACCTTCATCAAATGGAATTACCGCCCATGCCGCCAGTGCCGGAGCCAATACTAAAAGCGGCGCAACAACAAACAAAAAGCGATTGGCATTAGTCGGAATAATAATTTCTTTCAGTGCCAACTTCAGCCCATCTGCAATAGGCTGTAATAAACCATACGGGCCAACACGATTAGGTCCGATACGCACCTGGATATAACCAATCACTTTGCGCTCGGCCAAAGTTAAATAGGCAACAGACAGCATAATCGGCACTACAATAACGACGATCTTCAGTACTATTTGAATCAACTCAGGGAGCCAATTCCAACTATCGAGCACCATTTGTAACATCTACTTATCTGTCTCGCTAACGCTGGATTTGCACAGCTTGTTGGCTAAAATCAAACATAACTGTCGCAGGCACACCAATCGGTACGTATACGCAATCATCTGGCACACGTTCGTTTATTTGTAGTGGTAAAGATATGTCTGTGCCTGATGCGCTTAAATGCACTTGATCAGCATTCGATAGACCGTATTTTTCAGCACATCGGCTATTCATACCTACCGATTGCGAGTTTTTCGCATCAATCGTATCTTGTAATGCCGGAGATCGACGCACCGTCGCATCCACAGCATATATCGGGACATCACTAACTGTCTGCACTTGATCAGTACTTGCCCTTAATTTTATAGGCAATTCTGTAGGACAACACCAGTCGCCCACTAAATTAGGTGTGTCAGAGGCCATACGCGCAATGTCGTCACGTACTTCTTCGGAGCTAGTGTAATCAAAGCCCTCTACATGACAGAGATTCCCTAGCACTCGTAACACTTTCCAAGCTGGCCTGGCTTCGCCTGGCGAAGGAACAGAGCCAGCAAAGCTTTGCCAACTGCCTTCGATATTGACGAAGGTTCCTGACGTTTCAGAAAAAGGGCCAACCGGTAACAAAACATCAGCATAGGCACGCATTGAATCCGTCACATAAGGTGTCAACATGACTGTTAGTTCCGCCTGCGACAAACCATTAATCGCTTGCGCTGCATTAGCAATATCAAACTCAGGTTCAATCCCTAGCAAAACATAGGCTTTTAAATGTTGTATCAGCATTTGTTGTGTATTAAGGCCACTACGTGATGCAGCAGCGCCATCAACCACACGATGCGGAACTGCACCAGCCAACCAGGCTCCTGAAGCATTCGCCCCATCAGTCAACACACCCACTGAGCTATTAGTCATCTTAGCAATGGCTGTTGCCAATGCTAAGATGCCCGCATAATCATGATGATGTAGTGATTGGGTACCTAATATTACTGCTGACTTATCGCCATCACTCAATTGTTGTGCAATGACGCGATGCGATTCTGTTACGGTCACATCATCAACTAACAGAGCAATGCCTTCTGGCGCATTAGCACCTTTCTCAACAAGCGCTTTAGCGATGCCAGCAAGCTCACTAGCATGACGTGATGGCACAGCAACAATTGATTCGGACACTGCGAAACTGAACTCATAGTCCAAGCCATTAACAAAAGACACTTTTGCACCAGCCAGCGTCGCTTTACGTAAGCGATGTCCCGCAATGGGTTGCTCTTTACGGATATTTGAACCAATCAACAAAGCTGCGTTAAGCTGATCTAGCTCGCTAATACGCATGCCCAGACTTGGATAATCTGGCGCAAATTCATCGGCACTAAAATCTTGTTGGCGTAGGCGATGATCAACATTGCCTGAACCTAAACCACGCATGAACTTTTGCAGTAAAAATGATTCTTCTAACGTTGAAGACGGTGATAACAAGGCAGCAATCTGGCTGGCACCATGTTGGTCTTTAATCTTGCCAAGATCTTGCGCCACTTTTGTTAACGCAGTCTGCCAGTCAACCTCTTGCCACTCGCCACGTTCTTTAACCATGGGTTGCAATAAGCGATCGTTATTCAGGCCTTCATAAGAAAAGCGATCACGGTCAGAGATCCAGCATTCATTAATGTCTTCATTATCACGTGGTAGCGCACGCTTAATTTCATTAAAACTGCTATGAATAACAATGTTTGAACCCAAACAGTCATGCGGCGCAATGGTTTCACTTGAGGTTAATTCCCAAGGACGCGAAGTGTAGCGAAAAGGTTTTGAAGTCAATGCACCAACAGGACACAAATCAATCATATTACCCGATAACTCTGAATCGATACTCCCTTCTATATAAGTACCAATCTCCATGTGCTCACCACGACCAGTAACCCCTAACTCCATAATGCCAGCGATTTCCTGGCCAAAGCGAACACAACG
>CAYURS010000017.1:0-10845 GCA_964447165.1 uncultured Thiotrichales bacterium | reverse complement strand
AAACGATAGAAGCGAAGTCAATACCGCCCCAGCCAGGAATGATTCGGCGCAGTGGTTTCAAGGGTGGGTTA
This sequence comes from uncultured Thiotrichales bacterium, assembly GCA_964447165.1. Taxonomy (GTDB): domain Bacteria; phylum Pseudomonadota; class Gammaproteobacteria. The sequence continues at coordinate 10,774 of CAYURS010000017.1, read as the reverse complement.
GTGATTTTGACCAACAATTGAGACAGTGGATTATGAAAATCGGCACGCGCCCATTGCAAAATAAAGCGCAACATTACCGCAAGAATATAAATACTAAAAACGGTGCTGATGATGAGCACCGCTGATTGTTCAAAGGGATTACCAGTCATGATTTATCCAATAAATTAGCCATTTCGATAGAGCGCTGTCGAGCCGTCGTTAACGCCTCAGTAAAGAGCTTATCGATGTTTTCATCGAGAAGTTTATTTATAGCGCGTTCGGTGACGCCACCGGGGGATGTCACCCGTCTGCGTAACTCGGCGCAATCCAGCTTGCTTTCTAACGCCATCTTGGTAGCGCCATAGCCAGTTTGCAAGGTCAGTAGGCGTGCTGTTTCTGCAGTCAGGCCCATTTTTTCGCCGATATTTTGCATCATTTCCATCACTAAAAAGAAATAGGCAGGGCCACAGCCTGACAGTGCAGTAATGGCATCCATTTGTGCCTCGTCATCGATCCAAAGTGCGACGCCAACAGCACGCAGTATCGATTCTGCCTGTTGGCGTTGCTCATCAGACACGGCGTCTGTGGCAAACAGTGCTGCGGCGCCAGCGCCAACCAGTGAGGGAGTATTAGGCATAGTTCTAACGATTGCGTGTGACGCGCCTAGCCAATTTTTCAAGGTGTCAGAACGGATGCCAGCAGCGATCGAAATAATGAGTGGTTTAGACTGAGTAAGGTGTGGCTCCAGTTGCCGACAGAGATCTGCCATCACCTGGGGCTTCACCGCCAGCACAATAATGTCAGCAGCGTTAATGGCAGCGATATTGTCGGTGGTCGTTTTTATGCCCATATTGGCGCTAAGCTGCGTGCATTGCTGTGCATCATGGTCTGAGGCGACAATATTCTCGACAGGGTAATGATCGTTAATCAGCCCACCAATCAGACTGCGGGCCATATTGCCTGCGCCGATAAAGCTGATTTTGAGATTTGTATTCATGGTTTAGCGCATGATCCCTAGTGTGTGAAAGCAGTTAGTGTAGCGTATGAGTGGGCATTCTACACATAGGGCGCAATGTACGTATCAATACGGTTGGGGCTTGCACAGATGCAGCTTAAGCTTGGCGGGAGCCAAACAATACGTTACCAATACGAAGATGTGTGCTGTCTTCAGCAATGGCGGCAACATAGTCATTCGACATACCCATTGACAAGGTGTCGAGCATGAGTCCATTACTGCGTAGGTCATCGCGTAGCTGACGTAAGCGCGCAAAGGTTTGCCTTTGCTTTATAAAATCAGTCTCTTGTTGTGGTAGCGCCATCAGCCCGCGTAGCTGCAGATTCGGTAAGCCAGCAATTGCTTGTGCCAGCGCCAGCGCATCGCTTTCATTGACACCTGCCTTGCTGTCTTCTTGGCTAAGGTTGATTTGCAAGCAAATATTAAGAGGTGGCGCGTCGTTATTGCGCTGACTACTAAGGCGTCTAGCGATTTTTATACGATCAACACTATGTACCCAGGAAAAATGTTGGGTAATGGCGGCGGTTTTATTTGATTGAATGCGGCCAATGTAATGCCAATTGATATTCAGTTTGGTGAGCTGTTGTTGCTTTTCTAATGCCTCATGGAGGTAGCTTTCACCAAACTGGCGTTGGCCAAGCTCATAAAGCTGTGTAATGTCTGAAGTGCTATGACCTTTGCTGACGGCAAGCAAACAGACTGTGCCTGGCTCGCGCTCATAGTGCTGACAGGCCTCACGGATGTTGCGAGTTATCGCTTTATAGCGAGAGTCGATAGTGTTCATGTTGCATGCTGGGCAGTGTGTTTTATTTTATAGTCCAGGGTTAAAGGGTGCCTCCCTAGGTGTACTTACGGCTCACGCCTTTTGGCTGTATGCTTTACGGTTCCGTGGAGGTCGTAAGTACACATAGGGGTGTGTTTACGTTACACCAAGATCGTAAAATCAAGCTAATCTTGATGCTGCCGCTAATTTGTCCAAGATACAACTATTATATACGACTAGTTTAAACCGATTCATCAGGAGTATTCAGTGGATATTGCAGAACTACTTGCTTTTAGTGTTAAAAACTCTGCCTCTGACTTGCACATATCAGCAGGTCTGCCGCCAATGATTCGTGTCGATGGCGATGTCCGTCGTATTAATGTGCCTGAGATTGACCATAAGACTGTTCAGTCGATGATGTACGACATTATGAATGACCGTCAGCGCAAAGACTTTGAAGAATTTTTAGAGACCGATTTCTCTTTCGAAATCCCTGGCCTTGCTCGTTTTCGTGTTAACGCCTTCACTCAGGATCGAGGTATGGGCGGTGTGTTTCGGACTATTCCGTCGAATATTTTGACGCTTGAAGAATTAGGTTGCCCGGCTATATTTAAGCAGATTGCAAAAAATCCGCGTGGTTTGATTTTGGTTACCGGCCCCACCGGTTCGGGTAAGTCGACGACGCTTGCGGCAATGGTAGACTATCTTAATGGCGAAGAATTTGGTCATATTTTGACGATTGAAGATCCTATTGAATTCGTCCATCAGAGTAAGAAATGTTTGATTAATCAGCGTGAAGTGCATCGCGATACCCATGGTTTTAACGAAGCCCTGCGTTCAGCTTTGCGTGAAGATCCTGACATTATTCTAGTGGGTGAAATGCGTGACCAGGAAACCATTCGCCTTGCTCTGACTGCCGCTGAAACAGGTCATTTAGTCTTTGGTACGTTGCACACGAGTTCTGCTGCGAAAACGATTGACCGTATTATCGATGTGTTTCCTGCTGCGGAAAAAGCAATGACGCGCTCGATGTTGTCGGAATCGCTGCGCGCGGTTATTTCACAAACCTTGTTGAAGCGTGTTGGTGGTGGCCGCATCGCTGCACATGAAATCATGTTGGCTACGCCAGCCATTCGTAACTTGATTCGCGAAGACAAAGTGCCACAGATGTATTCGGCTATTCAAACTGGCCAGTCAGTGGGTATGCAAACACTTGATCAATGTTTGCAAGATATGGTGCGCAAAAGCCTAGTGAATAAAGTCGAAGCACGTGCAAAAGCGACTAATGTAGATTTGTTTAATTAAATCTGCATGGTGGCAAGGCCAGATGGAGTCTTGCTGCCCAATGTTTTTTTATTTCTCTCTACACCTCTTATCGTAGTGAAATAATTTTCCAGCCATGTGTTTGCGCATAGCGCGTCAGTGCTACATCAGCATCGACAGCGACAGGGTGGTCGACTCTCTGTAACAGCGGCAGATCATTATGCGAGTCAGAATAAAAATAGCTACCGTTAAGATCGTGATAATTCTTCGTTAGCCATTCATTAAGCCGTGTCACCTTGCCTTCGCGAAAGCAGGGCGTGCCATGGTAGTGACCACTAAACTCACCCTTTGTTTCTTCAGGTTCAGTTGCAATCAGCGTATCAATGCCAAATGCTTTGGCTATAGGCGCCGTCACGAATCGGTTGGTCGCCGTAATGATAAGCAGGGTATCGCCCGCATCACGGTGTTGTTTTATCAGTTGCTTAGACTTATCAAGCATGATGGCTTCGATTTTGTCAGCCATAAATTGTCGATGCCACTGATCAAGCGTTGCCCGAGGGTGTTGTGCTAAAGGTGCCAGTTGAAAGGCAAGAAAGGCATCTATATCTAAGGTGCCGTCTTTATAGTCTTGGTAAAAACGCTGGTTTTCACGCTCATGGGCGTCGCCATCGACAACGCCTAGCTCAATGAGAAATTGTCCCCACAGATAGTCACTATCGCCACCAAGCAGAGTATTGTCTAGGTCAAATAAAGCGAGGGCCATGTTTAGCTATGGTGTTTATTCTACGAGCGAATAGCGCTCTGAGGCTAACAAATTGTTTTAGTCGAGAATATTTGCTGCTCTACTAAGTCTGTGCCATTCTATCATGCAAGATGGCATTGTGATGTTTAGGGTCTGTTAACACTATAAACATGGTAGCGTTGCTGGGTCAAATGGGGCCAGGCGCCCCGCAGGAAGTGCCCTTGGGGTGTAAAGCGCGAGGAGAGAGATTTAGTGGTACTAAATGAACGACGGGCAACGCTGCCTGGGGCCATTTTTCTGCAGTCCTGCGTTACAGCTCGCTTGTGTGCGGCAAGTACGCGGCGCTTACGGCGCCTTGTCCTGCGAAAAAATGGTCGCCGTCGCTACCATGTTTGTAGTGTTAACAGACACTAACATGATTGATAAGGATGGTTTCCGCTATAACGTTGGGATAATACTGGCAAACGATAAGGGAAAGCTGTTTTGGGGGCGTCGCATCGGCCAAGATGCGTGGCAGTTCCCGCAGGGCGGCATGCACCTTAATGAGACGCACGAGCAGGCGATGTATCGTGAGCTCGATGAAGAGACTGGTTTACAGCCCAAACATGTTGAAATTCTTGGTTATACCAGGGATTGGCTACGCTATCGTCTGCCACAACGCTTAATTCGTCACGATAAAAAACCGATTTGTATTGGTCAACGTCAGATCTGGTACATACTTCGCCTCGTTGGCGGCGAAGATGATTTTTGTCTCGATACCAGTGATAAACCCGAATTTGATGGTTGGCGTTGGGTGCATTATTGGCATCCCGTGACCCAAGTTGTGGCATTTAAACGCAAGGTCTATAAGCAAGCGCTGAGCCAGCTACGGCCACATTTAACTGGACAATAAGGGGACACAATACTTAATTATTCCACCCTTAACCCTTGGGCCCCGGTTTTTTCTTTTTCAAATTACTCTGTAGCAGGCGTTCTGCTTTTTCAATAAACCTTGCTTTGCCCAAAGGCCGTCCCGTTCGTCCATGTTGTTCAAATTCAGTGGTTGAATTGATCTGTGCTGCTTTTAAATAGGTTTTCCAATCACCGGCCAAGGCAAGCGGCTTGATCAGGGCGATTTGCGCTGGTAGGGCATCTGCCAAATGGCGCAGAGGTGACAAGCAATGATTCAATCTAGGCCCTAAAGCGTTTTTATCAACACCTTGGCATTACGTTGATAATTGTAGAGTCCGCGCCGTTTTCTTGGTAGCTTTGCCATATTGGTTGCGCGAAAGCCGTGTTCGCGAAACCAATGACTGGTTTGGGTGGTGAGTAAAAATAATTGTTTTATTGCTTGCTTACGCGCCTTTTTTTCCATTTCTTTCAATAATTGAGCGCCATAGCCCATATCACGATATTCTGGATGTACAGCGAGGCAGGCGAGTTCAGCCATCTGTTTGTTGAGCGACGGGTAAAGCGCTGTACAGGCAATGATGGCACCATCGCGCTCGACGACGTGGAAACGTGCTATTTCGTTTTCTAGCTGATCACGCGAGCGCCGCACGAGTATGCCCTGGGCTTCCAAAGGCTCGATAAGTGTGACGATGCCAGCTATATCGTTATCTGTTGCAGGGCGCATACCTTGGTACTGATCAGCGCTAATCAGGCTACCAATGCCATCACGGGAAAACAGCTCAAGTAGTAGGGCGCCATCAATCTCATGGCTGACGATATGACAACGTTGCACGCCACGCTTACAGACGCTTATTGCCAGTTCTAGCGCATGTTTGCTCTGGTCAGAGAGCTTACGCTGGCTTACTAGCAAGCTTTCGGCTTCTGTCAGGTTGAGTTGTGGTATCAGGCAACGGCGACCATCGAGGATGCCGCGTTCTTCATTGAGTATCACCAGCTTGTCAGCACTCAGCGCGCTGGCGCAGGCTGCTGCTACTTCATGTGCAGTAAGATTAAAGACTTCGCCACTGGATGAATAGCCTAAGGCAGGTATCAGTACAATGGTGTTGAGATCTAATTGTTGGCGTATCGCCTGAGCATTAACCCGACGCACTTCACCGGTAAAGAGATAGTCGACGCCATTACGTACGCCGACAGGTTTGGCGGTAATGAAATTGCCTGAGACAACACGAATAGTGGTGCCTGGCATTGGTGATTCAGTCAAACCCATAGCCAGTTGTGCTTCGATATCGATACGAATACTGCTGGCCGCATCTTTGACGCACTGCATAGCGTTGGCATCAGTGATACGTTTACCATCGATATACTGGATAACAGCCCCTTGCTGCGCCAAGCGCCGTTCGATCTGTGGCCGAGCGCCAGGTACTAGTACCAGCTTGATACCTAAACCCTGTAATAGAGCAATATCGTGTATGAGATGACTGACATTGTCGGCCTCGATGGCGTCGCCACTTAGTGTGATGACGAAAGTCTTGCCAGCAAAGGCGTGGATATAAGGCGTGGCATGGCGTAGCCAGCGGACAAACTGTTGTGATTGTTCAATTGACACGGCGTTCCTCGATGTGCCTTGCGCCTCAAGAGCACGTTGACGTTGCGAAATTCTTAATTTTGCCTATAATTGACCCTGATAAACAAGCTTATTGAGGCCGACTGGTTCAGTTTAGTGATAAAAGCCAGTTTATAGCCAGCCATTTTGATTAGTAATTTTGAATACAGGGGATAGTAATGTCAGATAAACATCCACAAGCAGCAGAAATTATATTCACCGGTTTAGTGCTGCTTGGTTGTATCATCGCAACCGTTTTATTGATGGTTAAGCACGCCTGATTCATCCTTCATCTGTCTGCTTTCTTGTAGTCAGTGATCAGTTATTATTTTTGGCCAGCCGATTATGCATGAATAGCGCTTGACTGGTTTGGCAATTCTTCCGTTTCATCCGACTCGTGTTCGAGCCCTGCTTCCAGATTAGCAAAATCCCATAAATTTTTATCCATCAACTGACTCGGTTGAATATTGCTCAGCGCACCGAACAGGTTGCTAGGGACTTTGTCATTTTCTGCTGCTAGCTCTGCGACTAAACGTTTGACACGCTGGCGTTTGAGGTTTTCTTGTGAGCCACAAAGATTACAAGGAATAATGGGGTATTGTTGAATCTTGGCGTATTCGATAATGGCTGCTTCTTTGCAATAAGCTAGCGGTCGAATAACAATATTGCGTTTATTGTCTGTTAATAGCTTTGGTGGCATTGAACGTATCTGACCATTGTAGAGCATTGACATCAACATGCTATGGATCATGTCGTCGCGATGGTGGCCCAGCGCGATCTTATTAAAGCCATTGTCTTGTGCAAAGCGATAGATGTTGCCACGGCGCAGGCGTGAGCATAGTGAGCAATAGGTTTTTCCAGCAGCAGTCTTTGCAGTGACAACAGAATAAGTGTCGCGTTTTTCAATGGTATTGGCGATGCCTTGGTCTTTGAGCCATGCGCGTAGCCCTTCATCATTCCAGCCAGGTTGTGACTGATCCAGCGTATACGAATGTAGCGAAAAGCGGTTATTTGAGTTTTTACGGATCTTATTGAGCAAATAAAGCAAAGTAAACGAGTCTTTGCCGCCAGATAAGCAGACCATAACGCGATCACCATTTTCGATCATCTTGTAATCAGCGATGGCCTTAGTGATGTAATGCAGTAATTTCTTTTCGATTTTTATCATGGCGTAGCAGTCCAAAAAATAGGTGGGGCGCTAACGGCGTGTATAACGGTGCTTAACACCGGCCGGGAAATAATCAGGCTGGCTGTGGGGCCATAGTGTGACATCGATTTTTTGTTGTGCAAGGGGGACATAGGCTTTGAACTCACTGTTCAGACGTTGTAATTCATTAATTACAGCAGCGGCTATCGTGTCAGTGTCGACATCATTTTCTGTTATTTTTGGCAGTAGCTCAACGGCGAGGCAAAGTGCTTTGTTGAGTTGCTCATTTTCGTTTACTTGCAAAACAAACTTGCCACTGAGCCATTTGCTGATGGGTGCTTGTTCTAACGCGACGCTGATATTTTCCGGGTAGATGTTTGCGCCAAAATAAGAAACGGTAAAGTCGGCACGGCCAAAGAGATAGACGAAGGGTAGCTGACGTGCATCATCAATATCGATTTCGTAACCGTGAGACTTGGCTATTTTCAGCATGTCATCATAACTAAATATGCCGCCTTTATCATTGATGTGGTAGCGCAGTAGTGGCACACCATTGTCGCCACTGACGACTAGCGTGCCCTCATGCGTTTCAAAGTAGCGACTGCCTGGGTCGTATTGCATCAGTGCGGGTAAACGTGATTCACCAAATATTTCTCGTGCAGCATCTGGGTGTTGTGCAAAAAAACGCCGTAGGCTGATTGACAAGGGTGTTTCATTGCCAAGCACACCGGCATCGGCAGTACCGTACAAAGAAGCGCTGTCATGGCAAGGTTGCTTGGAGCCAGTGTAACCCATCAGCAATTGACGCCACTCCTCGCTAAAAACTTCGCCAGCAAAAATAAACCGTAAGTGATAGTTGGGCCAATCGATATTTTCGCTGCGACCGCGATCAAGCAAACCCTTAATAAAGGGCGGGTATCCTGCCAGTACGGTTTGGTCAAAGTTTGGCGATAGCTCACGGATGATACGAAAAACCTCATCAACATTACTGCCTGGCGTTAGCAAGGTCAGCGCATAGCCTTTTTGCGCAACCAGCCGTATGCAGTTGGCTGTGTAGATACCGCCCACCCAATTGCCTAAGGCAAAACAGACAACGACGAGTGTAGAGCGTGAGTGTGCAGCAAAGCTGTCGTGCAATACCTGTTCGAAGCGTGCCGCGATATCGAGTTCGTGGCATATGCTACGTGGCCAAAACATCGGCTGTCCGGTTGAGCCGGACGAGACGGCAATCATTTCACATTGATCAAGACGGCCATGACGACAACGCTGAGCCAGTGGATAGGCACGCATGTAGTTATCTTTAGTCATTAACGGTAGCTTGGCAAAGTCGGCGCGGTTATTGATGTTGGCATCAAAGCCTTGTTGGCGCAGCCAATCAGCATAAGCAGGTACGTCAGTAAATGTTTGCTTAAATAAGGATGATAAGTATTCATCCCTGTTAGTTTCTGTCAGCAGTTCGCCAAGCGGGGTATCGAAAAAACGTTGGTAGGCTTTGGTACGAGTTTTGGTGCTCATCGTCATGGTCGGGGTTGGTGTGGGGTCATGTTTACTATTATCAAGCTTTCTCGTGAAGAGGAAAACCATTTCTTGTGACAGTATTTGTTAAGATTGGGATTTATGCCAGCATTTGGCTGCAAAAGCAGATGGATTGATGAATAAGAAACTGAATAAGTATAGTGCTCGGATTACCGAGCCGAAATCGCAGGGCGCCTCGCAGGCGATGTTATATGGCACTGGCTTGGATGAAAACACTATTCATGCGCCGCAGGTGGGTATTGCCAGCATGTGGTACGAGGGCAATACCTGCAATATGCATTTGCTCGATTTGGCTGCCAAAGTCAAAGAAGGTGTGGTCGCGGCTGGTCTTGTCGGCATGCGTTTTAACACCATTGGCGTCAGCGATGGTATTTCCATGGGTACTGATGGCATGAGTTATTCGCTGCAATCGCGTGATCTCATTGCTGACTCCATCGAAACCGTTATGGCGGCGCAGTGGTATGACGCCAATATTTCGATTCCGGGTTGCGATAAGAATATGCCAGGTTGTGTTATGGCTATGGCACGTCTCAATCGTCCGGCGTTAATGGTCTACGGTGGCACCATCAAGCCAGGGCATTTAAAGCAAGATGGCGAGGTTAAAATGCTGGATATTGTCTCGGCATTTCAGAGCTATGGTGAGTTTATTGCCGGCAGCATTGATGAAGAGACACGCCAGAACGTGGTTAAAAATTCTTGCCCTGGTGCCGGTGCCTGCGGTGGCATGTATACCGCTAACACTATGGCATCAGCGATTGAAGCGATGGGCATGTCTTTGCCTTATAGTTCGTCTACACCGGCAGTTGACCCTGGAAAAATTGATGAGTGTCTGCGCGCTGGTGCCGCTATCCTTAACTTATTGGAAAAAGATATCAAGCCACGTGACATTATGACGCGTGCAGCATTTGAAAATGCCATAGTCATTATCATGGCGCTGGGTGGTTCAACCAATGCGGTATTGCATTTGCTAGCCATGGCCAGGGCGGCAGATGTCGAGTTAGACATTGATGCATTTCAGGCAACCAGCGATCGTATCCCGTTTTTGGCTGATCTAAAACCAAGCGGCCGTTATGTGATGGAAGATTTGCATAATGTGGGTGGCACGCCAGCCGTCATGAAATACTTGTTGGCCAAAGGATTGATCGATGGCTCTTGTCTGACCGTAACGGGTAAAACCGTTGCCGAGAATTTGGCTGACTTGCCCGAATTGAGTGATGGTCAAGATGTCTTGATGCCCTTGGATAAACCAATAAAGCAAAGTGGTCATATTCAGATTCTTAAGGGCAACCTGGCGCCAGGTGGGTCGGTGGCTAAAATTACCGGCAAGGAAGGTCTGCATTTTAGTGGGCCAGCGAAAGTATACGATGCCGAAGAAGATATGCTGGCCGCCTTGGAGCGTAGCGAAATTGCTAAGGGTGATGTAGTCATTATCCGTTATGAAGGCCCAACGGGTGGGCCAGGTATGCCCGAGATGTTAACGCCGACGTCGGCGATTATGGGCGCTGGCTTGGGTAATGATGTGGCCTTGATTACCGATGGCCGTTTTTCTGGTGGTTCACACGGATTTATTATTGGCCATGTGGTGCCCGAAGCGCAGTTGGGCGGCCCCATTGCTTTAGTGCAAGATGGTGATGTGATCACTATCGATGCAAGTCAAAGATTGTTATCCGTTGATGTGACTGACGCAGAGTTGGCACGCCGACGTGCACAGTGGTCTATGCCCCCCTACAAGGCACAACGCGGCACTTTGTATAAATATATTAAAAATGTCGCCGATGCTTCGTCTGGTTGTGTGACCGATGAATAAGCTGCGAATAAGTGAAGGGCACCTCTAT
>CAYURS010000016.1:0-10873 GCA_964447165.1 uncultured Thiotrichales bacterium | reverse complement strand
GGCTCACTACCAAAGCAAGCCTTTGATCGAATCTGCCCAAGCCATGCTCCACGAAAGTCTGCCCCTGCGAAAGCGTGGGGACACGCTACACCCCAAGAGCACGTCGCTACCAGTATTTGATGGTGGGCAGAAAGCGAGTGGAGATCTTTTCGATTTGCTAAGTTTCTACCGTCAGTGCGATTTTGAAAAAACGTGATAAGGAAGCGATATTGCAGAGGTAAAATGCGGTAATATGAAGTATAGAACGCTTAGAAATCTCTTGTTACTGAAAGCTCGAGTAAACAGAAAGACTACTTATGGAACGACGATTATCGAAGCGTGTCAAGGTCACATTGCCAGTTAATGTGCTTTTGCTTGGTGAGCAAATGTGCGCCATGTCTAGTATAGATTTGTCCTATATGGGCATATCGTTTCGCTGCAACTATTGGACAGTACAACAGGTTTTTCCAGGGGCTCATTGGTCAGGGCGACAGGATAACGTTAATCTTACGCTGAGTATTAAGATGGCTGAGGACTTTACTCTGAACTGTGATTCCGTGGTGACGCGATTTTTCCGCTTGTCTGAAAATGAGTATCATGTCGGTGTTCAATTCCTTGATCTGGATGATGAAACGCAACATTCTCTTATTCACTATGTCAATAATAGTAAGTAAATCACTCAACTAAATTAGTTTGAAATAGGAGAAGACAGTGCTACTAGGCCGCAAAGCATTAATAATTCCTGGTGCTGTTCAGGCGTTGCCAGGCCGTGATACAACAATATCTTCTCCTCATACGCATTATGTCAATGGTAATAATATGCAACCTCCATTTCCTGATGGTATGGAGCAAGCGATGTTTGGTCTAGGCTGTTTTTGGGGCGCTGAACGTTGTTTTTGGCAATTACAAGGTGTCTATATTACCGCCGTTGGCTATGCAGCAGGGTATACGCCTAACCCAAGTTATGAAGAAGTCTGTAGTGGCCAGACAGGGCATAACGAAGTTGTTCACGTAGTTTACGATACTAGTCTCATTGATTATGCAGCCTTACTAAAAACATTTTGGCAAGCACATAACCCGACGCAGGGAATGCAGCAAGGCAATGATAGGGGAACGCAATACCGTTCTGGTATTTATACCTATAACGTGCAGCAAATGAAGCTAGCCAAGCAAAGCTTGGTAGATTACCAAAAACAGTTAAAGCAATCAGACTATGGTGCGATTACGACGGAAATTGAATCAGCCGCCGAGTTTTATTATGCAGAAGCCTATCACCAGCAATACTTGGCAAAAAACCCGAATGGCTATTGTGGTTTGGGTGGTACGGGTGTGGTTTGCCCAATATCAGTAGTTGACTAGTGTGCTCTATTCGTTGGTGTCTGGCGGACAATCACAGACGCTCCACTGAAAAAATTCGCGTGTCTCAATACGTTGTGGCGTATCCAGTAGCGTAGTACTGTCAGCTTGCTCTATTAGCTTGCCATCACACATAAACAAGGTATGGCCACCGAGGCGGCGCACTTGATCCAGGTCGTGGGTGACGACAACTACAGGCATATTTTTAGCGAGCGCATATAGCGACGCTTCTATTTTGTTTTTTGAACGTGGATCGAGAGAAGCTGTTGGTTCGTCGAGCAGAATAACGGCGGGTTTTACGGCTAGCGCACGGGCGATGCACAGGCGCTGCTGTTGGCCAATAGAGAGTGTTTGTGCATCGTGGTTAAGTCGATCACAGACTTCATCCCATAAGGCGGCTTGTTGAAGACAGGATTTTATCAGAGGCTTATTATCTTGCCGGCGTTGCTTGCCACGAACACCAAAAAGAACATTATCAGCAATTGAGCAGGGAAATACGGTGGGTTTTTGGCCAATTAAGCCAATATGCTGGCATAAGGCATGGTCACCTTCTGGCCAGCGCCTATTACAGACCCCATCGATAGTAATTTTGCCTTGCCAGTCTTTGGTTAAACCATTTATGCAGCGCAGCAACGAGCTTTTTCCTGCACCGGAAGGGCCAATAATGCTAGTAATGCCTTGGTCGGCGAGACTAAAGTTAAGTTTATTGAGAATAGTTTGGCCGGCGCGCTTTAATGATAGTTTGCTAACGACAACTCGAGTTTTCTGTAGGGGTATTATTTTAGGAAGTGTTTTTTCGACAGTGTTTACTGCTGCTACCATTATTGGCTCATCCATGGTTGCTATGCCGTTTATTGAGAATATGTGCAATAACACTGAACATAGCAACTAGCATAACAAGAACCAATGCGCTACTCCAGGCATGTGCTACGGTCTCTTCATCGACAGCCTCTTGTGCCAAGTAAAAGATATGGGTTTGCAGGCTGGTTACGGGTGAAAATAAGGAATCTGGCCAGCTCACGCCAGAGAAGACAGTAGCGACAAATAATATCGGTGCGGTTTCAGACAAGGTACGCGCTATGGCGAGAAATAAACCTGTTAATAAACTGCGCCATGCTCGTGGTCGCCAGACGTGCCAAATGATTTGGCTTGCTGACATGCCGAGTGCGCGGGCTGAGTCAGTCAGCTCATCGGGTATGCGCTCCAGTGCATGAATAGTATTGAGGGTTAATAGCGGCAAGACAATCATAGCCAACACTACCGCGCCAGCGGCTAGCGATATTCCCCAATTCAGCAAATGAACAAATACCACCAGGCCACAGAGGCCATATACCAGTGGTGGAATGCTTTGGAAGGTTGTTAATAAATGCAGCATTAACGACTGGCTGCGTTGCTCAGCATAAAGCCTGTTATACAATGACAGGCCTAAGGCTAAAGGTAACGCTAATAGGCAAGCCAAAGCGCTGAGCAATAATGAACCAATGGTTTGTGGCAGAATGCCGTGTTTGCTATTTAGATTTGATTCGCCTAATGACTCGTCGAAGTTAAAACCAAACAAGCTGCTGTCAAATCCCGGTAAACCGCGGGCTAATAAATAGGCTAGGCACAACAAAGGTATTGCCAGTGCGGGCAAGGCTAATGCGCATAACACTATTTTAGTTAGGTAGCTAGTCATGTGCGGTGCGCTTATTCGGTGTGTGGGCGAGCATGCTCAGCAACATGACAAATAGCGTTAAAATCAAGCCAGACGCCATTAAGGCTGACCAATGGCTACTGCCAACACTGGCTTCACCCATTTCGCGGCCAATGCGTGAGGTAATGGTTTGCGCCGGAGCAAGCAGGTTATACCAGGGGTCGGGAATACGATCGATAGAGCCTACTACTAGCATCACCGCAATGGTTTCACCAAGGCCGCGGCCGGTTGCCAGTAATGCGGCTGAGCGTATGCTCGGCCACGCTTGTGGTAGTAAGACAGCAAACAATCGTTGTGACCAGTCGAGCCCAAGGTTGCTAGCAGCCTCATGGTAGCTATTGTCGATATCGCGTAGTGCATCTTGGCTCAGCCGGATGATCGTTGGCAAGATCATGATGGATAATAATAAGCCTGCTGCGAGTAGGCTATGACCACTGAGTAAATCCAGATTATTTTCTAACCACGGTAGCAACAGCGCTATACCCAATAAACCGTAGACAACAGAAGGTATGCCAGCGAGGATATCAATCACTAAATTAACTAACCCATGGTAGCGCTGAGGCAGAATTTCGACAGATACGATAGCAGCGGCCAAGCCACACGGCAGTGCTATGGCCAGCGCAATGATTATTGCCCATGCGCTGCCCAACAGTGCTGGCAGTAATCCGTAAAGATTTTCATAGGGATACCATTCGTTGCCAATAATAGGTGAGAGGCCATAATCGATAAAAAATGGTAATGATGCGTGGACTAAAAAACCGATGAATAGTAATGACAGTAAAAGGCTGATAAGGACGGAAAATGTTATCCAGCTGCGTAACCACATGGTTTAGTTTAATCGCTTAATGTAACGGAAAATAGCCGTTTTTCTCAATCGATGGAGTGAGACCGGGGGATTGTATAAATTCGATAAAAGATTGTAACTCGTCACTGCGATTTTTTGCCACAATCAAAGACAGATTGCGCTGAATGGGATAGCTGCCATCGAATACATTTTCTCTGCTTGCGGTAACTATTTTACCATTGCCGAGTGTTAGTGGCATGCCACGCGCTTTATCATTGAGCCATGCATGCGATAGCATGCCAATAGCTTGTTTGCTACGACTTATGATTGAACGTTCTTCATTGTTAGAGCCAGAAACAATCGTTGCGCCTGGCGCACGTGCCTTGGCGTTGCCCAGAACGACCTCGGCAAAAACATGCCGTGTGCCGCGTGATGGCTCTTTATCAATAACCAGTATTTTCTTATCAAAGCCACCGACTTGTTGCCAGTTTTTAATTTTTCCACGATAAATATCCGCAACCTGGTTGATGCTCAGACTGCTAATGCCTGATTCGATAACATCTTTTGATACGGTAATAGCAACAGCATCACGGGCAATATCGATGAGTTCAAATTTTTCTGACAGCTTATTCCATTCCGCAGCAGTGGGTTGTCGGGATATCATGCCGATATTGGCAATACCGTTAATGACAGCGTTGATGCCAGTACCCGATCCGCCTCCAGAAACGGTAATGTTAGCCGTTGACTTAATCAGTGTCTTATAGGTTTCGGCGGCATCAGCCATGATGGGTAATAGAGTGCTGGAGCCAGCAATACGAATCGTTGATTCGGCAAGGCTTGAGTGAAAGGGAAAAAATAAAGCAATGAGTAGAATAATACGATTTAACATAGAGGCTTATTAGATAATTAAAGCGAGAAAAACTCAGACTAGCACCTTTTTTTTGTGATTGATCACAAAGCGTTAAAATTTTCTCTTTATTCCTATTTATTTAGAAGGTATATATGCTAAATCAAGGTAAACTTTAGACATGGATGCAGCATTTTGGCAACAACGCTGGGTTGATGATGAGATTGGTTTTCATCTCGACGAGGTCAACCCTAGCTTGCGTGAGTATTATAGTGTGCTTGGTGTTCAGCCGGGTGGCTGTGTTTTTGTGCCTTTATGTGGCAAGTCGCAGGATATGGTATGGCTAGCGAGCTTAGGTGTTGACGTTATTGGCGTAGAGCTATCTGAAAAAGCGGTTGGGGCATTTTTTGCCGAAAATCAACTGACACCCGATATAAAACGGTTCGACCATCTTGAGCGGTGGCGCTGTGGCAATATCACCATTTATCGTGGTGATTTTTTTGATATGATCCCCGAATTATTTGAGCATGTCGATGCTGTTTATGACAGAGCGGCTCTGGTCGCTTTGCCGAAGGCGATGCGTAGTGATTATTGCAAGCATCTCAACCATCTTGTGCCAGAACCTTTATCTGCGTTGCTGGTCAGTTTTAATTATGACCAGGACAAGATGGATGGCCCACCATTTTCAGTACCGCCTTATGAAGTACGTTACCACTTTTCTGAGGTGGTACCGATTACCCCTCTTAGCAGTAAAAATATTATTACTCAAGAAGCACACTTTAAGGCGCGCGGGCTTGATGCCATTGACGAGCAAGTGTATTTTCTCGGTTACCCGACTCGCTAAATGTTAATGCTTGGTATTTGTTAATGAACATTATTATTACCGGTGCCAATCGCGGTATTGGCCTTGAATTTGTGCGGCAATATTTGGCTGTGGGCGATGAAGTTTGGGCTTGTCATCGTGGTGATTTAGGTGGTTTATCACAGATTGATACAGCGTTATTGCATACCGTGTGTTGGGATATAACACAGCCTCTTCCATCTGAGGCAGCTATGCAATTGCCTGATGATATTGATATTCTCATTAATAATGCTGGTATCTATGGCAGCGATCAGCAATTGAATAAAATCAGTGCAGACACGATGCATCAGGTATTTGATGTTAATTGTGTCGCGCCAATAAGAGTTGTGCAAAGCTTGTCGCAACGTGTGGTTAAAGCGCAAGGCCGTATTGCTAATTTAAGTTCCAAGATGGGTTCATCGGCGGATAATAGTAGTGGTGGCTGCTATGCTTATCGTGCTGCAAAAGCGGCCTTGGTAATATGTTCAAAATCGATGGCAATTGATCTGAAGCCACAAGGGGTGCAAGTGATTACACTGCATCCAGGATGGGTTATGACAGACATGACGTCGCACAGTGGTTTAATTAATGCACAGACCTCGGTTTTGGGTATGCGTAAAGTGATCGATGGTATTGGTGATTACGAATTAGGTGCCTTTGTTGCCTTTGATGGCCAGCAAATACCTTTTTGATGAAAAGCGTGATACATAAGCTAAAGGTTTTTGCCTGGCTCGAGATATATTGATTAGTAGAATATGAATAAATGATTAGTATGCAGGATGGTGGCTCATGACGAAAAAAATAGATACCACGGCAACGCCTAAAAAGAAGAGCAAGACGATGCAAAAAATAATTAAAAAAAATACCCTTAAAGTGACTAGTTCTGGTGCGACAGTCAAAAAAGAACTCGAAAAGACGCAATCACAATTACATGATTTGCAAGACGATAATGCGCACTTGAAAGAAAAGCTGGCTCAACTTGAGGAAAAATTAGAAGGTAAAATATCTCATCGTGTTGATGATGAGCGTAGCTGGGATGAAAAAGTAATGCAGGGTTTATGCCGTATCGCCTGCGCATGGAGCGATTATGGGCCAGTAATTATTATTGCGCTGTTGGCTTTGATGGTTGTTGCTTGGATAGTTTCATGGGGTGGCTTGTTTAAGCTGTGCTTCACCTTACTCATGGTTTGGATATTTTCTGTTTCACTTGGCATGGCTAAGTCGCAGATCAAAAATCGCTATGACGAGGCTTTGTACCAAATTCGTAAGAAGGGATAAGTGCGACTGAAAATTATGCCAAAGAAAACCCTGCAAGGGCAAACCATACGCTTACAATTGTCAATTCCAGCGCACCGTTATCTTGCCTATTATAGAGGTGATGCCGACACTGTTGTTGCGCGCGCAAGCGACGGGCGTATGATTCATCTGCCGGCAGAGTTATTGCGTCCTTTATTAACTCACGAGGGTATTGATGGTGAATTCTTTCTGTGTATCGATGGCAACGATAAATTTATCAGTTTAACGCCAGTAAGTTAGAACTTGTTCACGCGCCGCCTTAGCACCCCGTCAAGGTAATATTGCTGGAGCACTTACTATGAGTTTGCCAGCGATTGTCTTTTGTGTCGTTACAGTGGGTTCAACTGGCTTCATTTGTCGTGAAATCATTACTGGCGTTATGCCTTGTCTATAGTTATAAACTGCAATATAGGCATGCACATTTTTGACATAATTGCGTGTCTCAGTAAAGGGAATGGTGTCCACCCAAATATCCGCTGGCAATGAGATGCTTTCCGGTAGCCAGCGTTTTACCCGGTGAGGTCCTGCGTTATAGGCCGCAGTTGCCAATATACTGTTATCGTCGAAACGCTTAAGCATTTGAGCCAAATAACTGCTACCTAAAGTAACATTGAATTTAGCATTGTAGAGTTTATTATTATTTTTGAAGGGCAGTTTGAGTGATTTGGCGACGTTGCGTGCTGTGCCTGGCATGAGCTGCATTAGGCCGCGTGCACCAGCATGAGAGCGGGCGTTAACGTTGTAGGCGCTTTCTTGACGAATCATGGCGAACACTAGCGAGGAGTCTAATTGGTATTTCTCTGCTTGCTCAGCGACGATGTTTTGATAGAGCAATGGAAAACGTATTTCCAAATCATCACGATGCTTGCTACGTGCCATAGTGAGTATGGCGCGATCATGCCAGCCCCATTGATGAAGTAAAGCAGAAAATTTCTTTAGTTGTTCATTGTCAAGATGTGGAAGTAAATAATACCACTCGCGCCGCGCACCCGTTTCACGCTTGAGAGCAACTAACTCTTTGATGCGTTTGACAGCGTCGAGCGCTTCAATGCTGTCTATATCAGTTTGAGTGTAGTTAAGAATTTCTGTATTAAATTGGTAAGGTTGTTCGATACGGTCAGCAGAAAGAAAGCCATAATAACTACGTTTACTTGCCAGTTTTTTATAGAGAGCGTTACTTTGTTTGATGTCACCTGTTTTTTCAAGTGCGCGTGCATACCAATAATGCCATTGTGATGTCTTTGCTTGCTCAGACGGTAATTGCTCAATTATAACTCGAACGGCAGGCCAGTCTTGCAGTCTTAGTAGACTACGCAAATGCCATTCATAGCTTTTTGTGTCACGCTCGGCTGAGTCGGATAAGCGTGCAAACCAATTTACTGCTCTTGGGTCGTGTTTGTATGCCAATGCTAATGCGATCGTATTAATGGCATTTTGACTGAGATGTGTATCAATGTCGCGCAGCGCAATCATTTTTGACCAGACTTGGTCTACGTGATCAGGCGCAATGCGTGCTGTTTGGGTGGCAGCATAGAGTCGCACTTTATTGTGGTAGGGGTGGTTGGCAATAGGGACGTTGTGTTGTAAAACGGTAAGTGGGTTGCGCTGTAGTCGCAACCAAAATGTTGCCAGTGAGCGGTCTGATTCTGCTAGAAAGCGCATCAAATATTTTGCTAAATAAAATTGTCGTGCATTAATAGCGAGTTCAAAACGTTGCCAGGCTTGTTCATTGTCGGGGCCATCAGCTTCAAACCACTTTGCAAATAATGGGTCGCAACTTTTGGGTAGCGACCTTGGGTGAAGCCAGATTTTTGCGGCATTTTTTAACGCAATGTTTTGGTAGCCAGTGTGATAAAGCGCTGTTTGATAATGACACAGAACATCAATATCACTAGTGAATAGGTAATTTTCAGCATATTTTGACCAGGATTTTTTTTTGGCGAGTCGTTTGAGATAAGCAGCACGTAAACGTGTTGCTAAATGCATTTGGTTATATTTTTCGACAAAGGCATTAATTTCTTTTGCCGGTACTAAGCTAAGCCTACGGCGTAAGTTTGTGTATTTCAGGTAGGGAACGAGTGGGTAGTTGCTAAGTGTTGTTCTGAGGCGTGCGTACTCAGTCAGTTTACCAGCACGTAGTGCTTTTTCGGCAGCGATAAATTTTTTTTGCGGCTGTGTAAGTTCGGATGCACCATTGGGTTTATTGGCAGCAAGGCTTGTATTTATTAGTGATAGTGTGAGCACAAAGCTTAGGACGAAACTGCTACTAAGCCATTTTTTCATAGCACTGATTGACGCATGGGCTGCCAGCCGGCTGAGCAGATGTATCGGTATATTATAGCAAGCATGCACAGAGGCGCCTGTAAGTACGTTTTTGTTTTCATGATAAAAGCGTATTCTAAAGTATCTGATCAATAGCAAATAGGGGAATAAGTATGATAGTCAGTCGTTGGTTCATATTAGCATTTATCTTTATATCGGCAGGGCCAGTTAATGCTGAGAGTGAAACTTCGTTGCTTTCGGTGCGTGGTATTGCCGAACTTAAGGTGCCTGCTGATCAGATAGAGGTGGATCTGTCGATAGTGAGTGAGGAAAAGACAGCGACAGTAGCCTTAGCGAAGAGTGCTAAGTCAACACAATTAGTTGTTGATGCTTTGCAAGCTTTGGGCTTGACTAAGGATGAATACCGTAGCGGTCAATTTCGTATTCAGCCAGCTTGGTCGGCTAGACCGAAAAATCCGCCAGTGAACTGGCGTGCAGAGATTGTCGGTTTTACTGTTACTAGCCCATTACACATTAAAAGTAAGAAAAAGAATTTGCTTGGAGAATTGATCAATGAAGTGGTCGAAGCCGGAGCGAATCAGGTCAATTCAGTGCGATTTTCACTGAGTGACCCGCGCTATTATCGCCAAAAAGCCATTAGTGTAGCGGCGGAAAATGCAATTGAAGATGCACAAACTTTGGCCTTGGCTACTAGCGTAAAATTAATCGAGGTGCATACATTGACTATTGATGATGCGGCGGTTAGCCCCATTCATGTACAGCGTGACCAGTTGTCTGTGCGTAGTTTTGCTAAAATTGAGAGTGCAGTAGTGCCGTTTAATCCTGGAGATGTGACGGTTACTGCGCGTGTTTCACTTAGTTATCGTATTAAGACGACAACTAGTACTCCCTAACAACACGAAAGCCGATTGAGTCGCTGCGGGTTGTAATGTCAAAGGAATCACGAGCAGATGAGCGTAGATGGTTGAAGCTTGAACGGTAGGAGCCACCACGAACCATACGTTTGTTACAATTGCCATTACTTATCCAAGCTTTGCTGTCCAGTGGTGCATTTTCATAGTTGGCGTGGTAACAGTCTTGAACCCATTCGGCGACGTTACCCGCAGTATTTTTAATACCGAAGGCGTTAGCATCATAGCTTTCTACAACGGTTGTTTGTTTTCCAGCCAGATTGTTTATGCAATCGTGACAATTAGTATAATCACCACGTAGCTCATTGCCCCACCAATAGCTGGCCTGGCTGCCGGCACGAGCCATGTATTCCCATTCTGATTCACTGGGAAGGCGATAGCTATGCCCCGTCTGCTCAGATAGCCATACGGTATAGTCGACAGCATTTTGCCAACTGACGTTGATCACAGGTTGGTTGTTGCGTCCCCAGCCTTCGTCATCGGGGGTAGAATTTCTAGTGGCTTTAGCAAATTTTTCGTATTCAGCAAAGCTAACTTCATGTTTGCTGATGGCAAAGCGGCTTACTTTAACATCGCGATGTGGGCGTTCTTCAAAGAAGTCAGAGGTGACACTGCTACCCATAGTGAAATTTCCTGCTGGCATTTCTACCATTACTGGGCTAGCGCCACCGTCTTTTAGTGCATTACGGTAGACGCGGAATGGTATGGGGCTGACGTCACGCGATGTCGGTGTCACGGCGAGTAAAGTTTTATTTTCTACGGTGATCTTTGAGGTTTCTGTATCTTTGACAGTGGAGTTGTTTGGTTTTTCTTTTGTTAATGCTTTTATTTTTCCAGTCAGGGGTTTTTTGGTCGTTACATCAGTGTTTTTTACCAACCCGAG
>CAYURS010000015.1:0-11427 GCA_964447165.1 uncultured Thiotrichales bacterium | reverse complement strand
ATGTAATGCAAAGGGCAGCTGTAATCACTGATATCTACAATGGCCGCCTTACTGCTTACTTTTTTTTTACCAGTGATACGGTCAAGTCAAGTTGTGAATCGATACTTTGGCATACTTTGGCAGCCTTGGTAACCCAGGTATCCACTTTGCTGGCAATTTCTTCGTTGAATTTCATGCTATCGAAGTCTTCACGAAATGCTTGTGTAAGCGCAGTAATAGATTTAAATTCTTTGGCAAGATCAGCACAACTTTGCGGTGCTTCACTAAGTCTGTTCAACACAGTGTCGAGTTCGTCATCGTGCTTTTGACCGGCGACAAACTGTAGCGATTGCCCCACCATAAGGCCAATTTGTTCAACGCACTCGACAGCCTCGTCAGCCAGATTCTGCGCGGCAAAGGAATTGCGGCAATCGCGTTCATAGGCTGTTTCAGCAAAGCGTGATGCAACGAAGTCTTGTGATGCCCCTGCACACTCACCACCGCCTAATTGTAAGACCTTAAAGTCAGCTGATTCGCCATGATCGGCAAGAATATTGGGTACGTCTTGTTCGCTAATTTCAGTTAGGTCAGATAACATTGCTTTGATGTCATCAACACCACGGCGATGCGCCCAGGTATAAAAACTTTCGTTCGCTGCGGATTCATCCGCATAGCTGTCTTGTAGTCTTTGAATAGCAGTATTGATGCGTGCAGAAGGAATAGACGGGCCTTTTAGAGCCAGGCTGCCGGTGCTACGGCCATCACCACCAATATACATTTGATAATGCGGGATTAATTTGCCATGCTTACGTTTACCTTCACCATAGATACCAATGTCGCCGGTTTCTGGTTGCGCGCAACCGTTATGGCAGCCGCTAACACGCAGGCGTAGATCATTTTTGCCGCCAGTCACGATACCAGCCGCAACACGTGACGAAGTAATACCTAAACGACAGGTTGTTGTGCCAGGACAAGCCACCACGTCATCACCGGTTTTAGGTTCAGACAGGCCAATATTGATAATCGTATTGCGTATCGATTCGATGCGATCACTCGGTACGTTTAACAGAATTAGATTCTGATCTTGCATTGCGCGCGCCGCGTTAACGTTTTCATTACGCATAATGCTCACTACCCCACGCATTTGTTCTACTGTCATATCACCTAAAGTTAGGCTAATAGGAAAGACGTGTAAGTCGGCTTGTTTTTGTGCTATCACTGCACGTGGCGCGCCAGCGGTCATAGTGGAATTGTTTGTCCCTGCTTGCCAATTGATAGGGTCAGTTTTATGATCGGCATAAGCAATCTTGGTGCGAGCAAACTCTTCATGATATTTTTCCATGAAACCTTCGACGCCAAAGGTGCTGACCAAAAACTTAATACGTGCCTTAGCACGACGTTTACGGTCTGAATATTTATGGTGCATCGAGATCAGCGCTTCTATTGAAGCCAGTAAATGTTTTTCTTCAAGAAATTCTTCGACGACAATCGCTTCACGTGGCTTATGACCGAGACCACCGCCAGCGAGAATTTTAAAACCGAACTTGCCATCACGATTAACCGCAACAACGCCCAGATCATGCATCATCCCTTGTGCACAATCCGTCTCACAGCCAGAAAAGCTCATTTTGAATTTGCGTGGTAGATGTTGAGTCAGTGGGTGGCGTAAAAAGCGCTCAACCACGGTATCGAGCACCGGATTAATATCAGTGTGCTCGTGCGAGCAAACACCGGCCAGAGGGCAGGCGGTAATGTTACGCACAGTATTGCCGCAGGCTTCACGCGTTGTTAGACCGCTTTCGGCCAGACGCAGCATTGCTGCGGGTGTGTCTTTTAACGGGATATAGTGCACCTGAAAGTCTTGGCGTGTTGAGATATGTGCAAGATCGTGCTGTGACTGATTTTCGAGAATGTCAGCAACAGCTTCGAGTTGATCGGCATTGATATTACCGCCAGGCAGTTTAATGCGCAGCATATGCACGCCATCCTGGCGCTGGCCATAACAGCCGTGTTGCAGACGGTAGGCCATGAAACGCCCAGCATCCATCTCGTCATTAAGAACGGCCTTAACGCTTGCTTTATAACGATCAATTTCTGCAAAATCAACCAATGACATGTGTTCTTCCTCTGTATCTTAAATAAATTGGTGTATTAGCTACGTTAATGTATCAGTACAAACTTGACACCGACCACCAGTAGAATACTCGCCAATAAGGGCCGCATGATTCTGTCTGGCACCACTGTGCCAAAATGGCCACCTATATATATTCCAGGTAGCGAGCCAACTAGCATAGCAGTTAGCAGGCTGGTATCCACTGTGCCTAACTGTAAATGTCCCAGGCCGGCGACAGCGGTTAGCGGCACAGCATGAGCGATATCTGTGCCTACGATTCGAATAGTGGGGATGCGAGGATACAGGAACATGAGTATTGCTGCACCTAAAGCCCCTGCGCCAACTGAGGATATGGGCACTAATACTCCTAAAAGTACGCCAGCGAGCACGGTAACGCGGTCTCGATAGGCGCGTAGCGCAGGGTAGCGCTGCCGCAAACCATCGCCGAGTTGATGCATTTTTGACTTAAATAATATCGATGCCGCCGTCAGAATTAGCGCAATGCCAAGGCCATTGGTAATGAATTTCTCGATAAGCGGGTCACCTGTGCCCACTTGGCCAATGATGTAAACAGTGAGTAATGCCGTGGGAACACTGCCGAGTGCGAGTAAACCGGCAATGCGCCACTCGACTGTGTGGCGGCGGGCGTGAACCCAGATACCCCCCGTTTTGGTAATCGCGGCAAACAGCAGGTCTGTACCGACGGCAACAGCGGGTTCGACTTTGAAAGCGAATATCAACAAGGGCGTCATCAATGAGCCGCCACCGACGCCTGTTAGGCCAATTAAACATCCGACAGCAAAGCCGGCAGCGGTGAGCATCCAGTCAAATGTCATGACACATTAGAGGCTTTTTTGAATAAATATATTTATAATAATCAATCTATTACGTAATTTTTGGCTGAGGTGGAAAGCTGATTGTCACTATATCAAAGGCTTTATAGTAAAAATAATAATAAGTTCTGCTATATGTAGAATAATTTGGTATAAGGAAGTATGAAATTACAGCAATTGCGTTTTGTTCGTGAGGTGGCACGTAATGGCCTGAATATATCGGCGGCGGCACATAGCCTGAATACTGCACAACCCGGTGTCAGTAGCCAAATTCGTCAGCTTGAAGAAGAGTTGGGTATCGATATTTTCGTCCGTTATGGAAAACGATTGACGGCTATCACTGAGCCAGGCCATCAGGTTGTCGCCATAATAGAGCGGGTATTGCAAGATGCCGACAGCATAAAACGTGTAGCACAAGAGTTTTCGCAGCAAGCTACAGGCAGTCTCTCGATCGCGACGACGCACACACAAGCGCGTTATTCATTGCCGCCTGCGATCAAGCGTTTTACAGAACAATATCCTAATGTAAGCCTTAGTATTCACCAAGGAAATCCCACTCAAATATGTGAATATGTGTTGTCGGGTGAAGCAGACATTGCGATTGCCACGGAGGCGATTGCAACCTACGATGAGTTGGCGACCATGTCTTGTTATGACTGGAACCGCTGCGTCATCGTACCGCCTGATCATCCGCTGTTGGCTATTGAACAGCTCAGTCTTGGACATTTGGCGCAATATCCGATTATTACCTATGATTATGCCTTCGCTGGTCGCTCCAAAATTAACAAGGCGTTTGCTGATTGCGGTTTAAACCCGGACATCGTACTCACTGCGATTGATTCAGACGTGATAAAAACGTATGTGGAGTTAGGCTTAGGTGTTGGCATTCTCGCATCAGTTGCATTTTCAGCACAACGTGATACGACCTTACATTCTATTGATGTTAGCCACCTGTTTGATTCAAGCACAGTGCGTATTGGCATACGTCGTGGTAGTTATTTACGCAGTTATATCTATGACTTTATACAATTTTTCGCGCCACATTTAACGCACGAAGTGGTTGATAAGGTAATGGCAGGCTAGTGCTTTATTGCTGGTGCAATGTCCTGGATTAAACCCCTGGACATTGCGCTGGTTTACTCTTCGCTAGTTTCTTCCGTTTCATCCATTGACTGGATAAAGTCGCAAGTGTCTTGCGGGCAAAGTTTTTGTTTGCCAGAGCGTTTTGTCACCTTGATAGTGAGAATGGGCCACTGACATTCAGGACAGCTCTCTTTGAGAGGCTCATTCCATAAAGCATAGTCACAGTCAGGGTAACGTGCGCAAGAATAAAATATTTTACCGCGGCGTGACTTGCGTTGCAGTATCGTTCCCTGCTTACATTTTGGACATTCAACTTCAGTGTCTGTGGGTTTTTCTAATGGCTCCATATGTTTGCAGTCAGGGTAGCTGCTGCAACCAATAAATTTGCCGTAGCGCCCGCTACGGATAATCAGATTTGATTCGCACTCAGGGCATTGTCGACCTTCAATGACTTCCGGCTCATCTTTGCTATTGCCATCCATGTCACGTGTGTAATCACACCCAGGGTAGTTGGTACAACCGATAAAGCGGCCGCGCCGACCAAGGCGAATCGATAACTGGCTTTCACACTTCGGACATTTTTCATCGAGGGCTTCTTGCGTGACATCTTTACGCTGTACGTTGGCGTTGGTGTCGTTAATACGTTCTTTGAACGGCGACCAAAACTGTTGCAGAACAGGCAGCCATTGTAGTTCACCACGCGATACGGCATCGAGTTGATCTTCAAGCTTAGCTGTAAATTCATAATCCACATATTGCGCAAAATAATTGGTCAAAAACCTATTGACGACACGACCGACATCGGTTGGCGTAAAACGGCGTTTTTCCAATTCGACATATTCACGCGAGACTAGAGTTGACATAATAGAGGCATAGGTCGATGGGCGACCGATGCCGTATTCTTCCAATGTCTTGACCAGGCTGGCTTCAGAGAAACGTGGCGGTGGCTCGGTAAAGTGTTGTTCGCTGCGAATGGTTTTCAGTGAAATGGTGTCACCTTGTTCCATCGGCGGCAGTATGCGTTCGTCTTTATCACCTTTGTTGTCGTCTTGCCCTTCCTGATAAACCGCCATGAAGCCGGGGTTACGTACGGTTGACCCGCTAGCGCGAAAGATGCCAACGTCACCAGCTTGCAGGTTAACGCCAACCATATCCAAGGTGGTATGAATCATCTGGCAAGCGATGGTGCGCTTCCATATTAATTGGTAGAGTTTGAACTGATCGCTGGTTAAGTGTGTTTTGATTTCACCTGGCACGTAATTAGCGCTAGTTGGGCGAATGGCCTCATGCGCTTCTTGAGCATTCTTGGCTTTCGTCTTAAAACTATTTGGCGTTTTAGGTATTTCACTGGCGCCATAGCGTTTTGTAATCAATTCACGAATTTCTTCGACCGCCTCGGCAGCTAGGTTGACTGAATCGGTACGCATGTAGCTGATCAGGCCGATTGGGCCATCGCCAGCACCAATGTCAACGCCTTCGTAAAGTTGCTGCGCAGTGCGCATAGTACGTTGCGCAGAGAAGCCGAGTTTGCGCGAGGCTTCCTGTTGTACGGTTGATGTGGTGAACGGTGGCTGCGGATTACGTTTACGTTGTTTCTTTTCTATTTTAATAACGGTTAGTGTTTTGCCGGCGGCATCAAGCAAAGCTTGACGCGCAGAGTTTGCATCGTCGGTGTTATTAACAGAAAACTGTTTGATTTTTTCGCCTTTGTATTCCGTCAATTTGGCGACAAAATCGGTTTTACTTTTGTTGAGATCGGCTTCGATAGTCCAGTATTCCTGGGGCACGAAGGCTTCGATGGCTTCTTCACGTTCGACGATCATCCGTAAAGCCGGACTTTGTACGCGACCGGCAGAAAGTCCGGCGCGGATTTTTTTCCATAACAAAGGTGATAAATTAAAACCGACCAAATAGTCGAGCGCACGTCGTGCCTGTTGCGCATTGACCATGTCGATGGAGAGTTCACGTGGATTCTGTATTGCGTCAGTGACCGCTTTTTTTGTAATCTGGTTGAAGGAAACGCGATGAACGGTTTTGCCTTTTAGCAGTTTTTTATCGTTGAGCATTTCATAGACGTGCCAAGCAATGGCTTCACCTTCGCGATCCGGATCAGTGGCGAGGTATAAAGCATCGGCTTTCTTGACTGCCTTAACGATGGCGTCGAAGTGTTTTTTGTTGCGATCAATGACCTGGTAGGTCATTTTAAAGTCATTGTCCGGGTCAACCGCACCTTCTTTTGGCTTGAGATCGCGCACATGGCCATAAGAGGCGAAGATTTCAAAATCTTTACCCAGGTATTTTTTCAGTGTTTTGGATTTTGCTGGCGATTCAACAATTACGACGTTTTGACCCATGTTTTTGCTGCTATGATTCAAGGGTGCCTCTATTAATTCTGGACGAGATAGGTTGAGCAGCCAAATTTGTCATATCAAGGTGCAAATCGTACCCCAAGGGCACTTCCTGCGGGGCGCAGACAATAGTGGGGCTATTGCCAAGATTTGTAACGCAGAGATGACAAATTTGGGTCTCAATATGCTCGTTCATGAATTAATAGAGGCGCCCTAAAGTTGCGGTTTTAGTGTAGATGCATTGGTGCTGATTCCAACACCAAATTTTCTATCCAATTATGGGTATCTTGTCCTGGCTGGTTAAACAAAACCATCAGTACGACCCATTTGAGATGATCAAGATCGATATCGGCTGATTCCAGTGCCATGATACGGTCGATGACGAGTTCGCGACTGATGCTATCGAGGATGCCTGTTTGTTCCAGGAAGATCAGAAAGCCACGACATTCAACATTGAGCCGAGCCTGCTCTGCACGAGCAAAAATACGCATGGAGGCAGGTTGGCCATTCTCGGGTATTAGCTTGTGTTCGGGCAGAGTGGTTAAGCCTTCGAGCCAATCAAAGGCTTTTTCGACTTCACCTTCTGGGAAACCGGCTGCCATGAGCTCTTCTGTCAACGACGCCTGGTTTGAGGCGAGTTCACTTTCGCCGTCCATATAGTTTTGAAATAAATATATTAGTACGTCGAGTACGGTTTCTTTCATAATCCTGCCTTAGTTACGGAGGCGATAGTACATGCCTCCAGGTGCAGATGATACATGTCCAAGCAATTCTAATGCCAACAGAATGGAGGAAACTTGCTCTATCGTCAATCCACTTTGTACCACAATACTATCAATCGATGTGGGGTCATAGTCGACAGAATAAAGTACTTTATGTTGGCAAGGGTCGAGTTTCGGTTTTGCTGATGTAGGTAGATGGCTTGTTTGTACAGGGCTTGTAAGCAAAAAACCGTTGAGATTATTGAGTACATCCTGGGAGCCGCTGACCAATGTGGCGCCATCTTGGATAAGGCGGTTGCAGCCCGCTGCCATCGGGTTTTGTATGGCACCGGGCACTGCCATGACCTCACGCCCCTGCTCTAGCGCTAGCTTGGCGGTAATCAATGAGCCACTTTTCTCGCTAGCCTCGATAACTAATGTGGCCAGGCTCAGACCGCTGATAATACGATTGCGGCGCGGGAAATGGTGGCTTAGCGGTGCTGTGGTTGGCGCCCATTCTGATAGCAACACACCGTTTTCGCCAATGCACCGAGCGAGATGTTGGTGTCGACGCGGGTAGATATTATCCAAGCCTGACCCCAGTACTGCGATGGTTGGTGCGCTGGCGTTTAATGCCCCCTGGTGGGCGGCGGCATCAATGCCATATGCCAGCCCACTGGTGATCACTAAACCGTGTTGACTGAGCTGCTGGCCAAACTGTTTTGCGTTTTGTTGGCCGCCTGGGCTAGGCTTACGGCTGCCGACGACAGCAATTTGTGGGTTGTTGAGCAGATCAACTTTGCCGCTGACAAAGAGCACAGGGGGTGGGTCGCTGATCTGTCGAAGTAAATCCGGATAACTTGGGCAGACTGATGTGATGATGCTGTTGCCAGGCCGTAGAGCCCAAATTTGTTGTTTTTCGACTTCGCCCCAGTCAGGTTTTTGCAAGCCACGCAGGACGTTGGCACGTAGGCCGAGTTGACGTAATTCGTTAGTATTGGCAGAAAACACCTCGCTGGCATGGCCGAAGTGTTGCAACAGTCGCTGGAACCCGATGGGGCCAATACCTGGGGTTTGGTTAAGCGCTAGCCAATGAGCCAGTTCATCGGCACTTAGGCCAGCACTATCACGGCTGCTATTTTTGCTCATGATGGCGTCCCTGCCAACTGGTTTACTTAAGGAAGCTCTGAATAAGTCATGATTGTTTTACGCTGGCTAAAATCGCCCCGATTCGCTTCGAAGATCGCAGCAATAGATTGACTATTACCGCTCACTTCGAAGCGAATCAGCACGATTTTATCTTAGCCTAAACTCAACCAGACTTATTCAGAGCTTCCTTAATATTTTTTGACTATCCTGCGTTTAAACGCGGGGTTTATCTGCTTTCAGCCATCATGGTTAAAGCTGCGGCGTACTAACGGCGTCGTACAGGCGAATATCACGCAAAGCCGTCATAATCAGTGCATAACTGGCTTTTTCATAGGGACGGAAAATCATTAGCGTGCCAACCTCTTCGTCAGGCAAGGTGACAGTTTCGTTACCTTTTCCCTTGATGGTGTCACGCACGACAGCGCCCGTTTGTGAAATTGTCATGACATGCCCAGCTTCAATACCATCTTCTACGCCGACATTGATTACCACAACCTGATATTGGCCGATGCGTGATACGCCATCAACCACGTGAATGATTTGACCTTCGACTTCTGTATCGGGTGCGCGCGGGATGAAATTCTGATCAAAGCCATCATTCTCACGTGGTAGCACACGATCTCCGATCAGTGCTTCACGTTTGGAATGCGTAATTAACAAGGTGCTAGGGTCACCTTCTCTTTCCAATTTAAGATCTGCGACATGGATTGCCTCGTAGCCCAACAC
Organism: uncultured Thiotrichales bacterium; assembly: GCA_964447165.1. Classification (GTDB taxonomy): domain Bacteria; phylum Pseudomonadota; class Gammaproteobacteria. Next base: position 2,495 of record CAYURS010000015.1, on the reverse strand, counting down.
AGCGTCTTTGCTGTTCTCTACAGTAGGGTCGATTAAGGCAGCGCCGATATGATAAAGGCTGAATAAATCGCTGTCGCTGGTATCGAGCTCACGTGCGTAAAGCTTGGAGCCAGCGCCACTGACCAGGCGATTATCTTCGCTGGCAACGATATAGGCGGCACTGTCGATGTCTTGCTGGTTCAATACACGTGGGCGAATCAGAAACTGCTCAATGACGCTTAGCGGTATCGTAGGGATGGCCTGAGCAATGGAGGTGGCGCGTTTATTGGGTGATAATTTGATCGTTGGCCGCCCCCGTTCCAGTGATAATGTCGGCTGACCGTCGACAAACCCTAGCCTAATGATGTCGCCAGGGTATATCAGGTGTGGATTTTCAATGGCTGGATTGACATGCCAGATTTCTGGCCACAACCAAGGGTCGCTTAGAAATGTACTGGAAATGTCCCACAGCGTATCGCCTTTGACGACAGTATAACTATCGGGATGGTTTGGATTTAGTTCGATGGCCTGAGCCAACATCAGTCCTGCACTGCCAATATAAAGCAGCACACTGCAAACGATGTGCTTAAGGTACATTACTCCCTCCCATTTCCTGGATATAGTATCTATAATTAGGCGTGAACATGAAATTTTAGCTGGAACCTCTACAGTTAGCATACTCTAACAGGTAGAATAGCGGCAATACTTTGACAAAATTCACAATGTCCATCTTAAATATCCTAAATTTTCCTGATTCCAGGTTGCGAATCAAGGCCAAGCCAGTTACAAGCTTCGATGCTGCGTTACGTAGCCTGATCGATAATATGTTTGAGACCCTGTACGCGGCTCCTGGCGTTGGCCTGGCGGCGACGCAGATTGATGTCCATAAACGACTGTTGATAGTGGATGTTTCTGAAGATCAGGATGACCCACATACCTTCGTTAACCCGCGTATTGTGGTGCGGGATGGCGTATCGGTGCATGATGAAGGCTGTTTGTCGTTTCCGGGCATCTATGAGCAGGTCGAGCGAGCGAGTCAAGTGACTGTTGCAGCTCAAGATGGTTACGGCCAGCCATTTACGCTTGAGGCTGATGGTCTTATGGCGGTATGTGTTCAGCATGAGATAGACCATCTCGATGGTAAGCTCTTTGTGGACTATATCTCTGCGCTCAAGCGCAGTCGTATCCGCAAAAAAATGCTAAAAGCAAAGCGCCACGCGTCTTGATCGCTTGACTACTCTGGCAACGACAATACCACCGCTTCGCGTCGTTTTTGCTGGTACGCCAGAATTCGCAGCAAGTTCTTTGCGAGCATTAATTGCATCGCCGTATCAACCCGTAGCGGTTTATTGCCAGCCTGATCGGCCAGCAGGGCGTGGGCGAAAATTGCGTAGCGGGCCTGTCAAGCAAGTTGCGATTGAAAATCATATCAGTGTGTTGCAGCCACTCAATTTTAAATCACAAAAAAGTATTGACGCCTTGGCAGCGTTAAAGCCGGACGTATTGATCGTAGTGGCTTACGGTTTGATCTTGCCGCAAGCCGTGCTGGATATTCCCCGCTATGGTGCGATTAATGTCCATGCGTCCCTATTGCCACGTTGGCGTGGTGCTGCACCGATTCAGCGCGCAATACTTGCTGGTGATAAGCAAACCGGCATTACTACCATGCAGATGGACAAGGGGCTGGATACCGGCGCTATGTTGTTATGCCGCACATGCCCAATTTTACCAACTGACAATAGTGCCAAGCTGCATGATCGGCTTGCACTATTGGGTGCTGAAACTTTATTAGAAACCCTAAATAACTTGACTGAAAATCAGCTTAGCCCGCAACAGCAAGACAATAGCCTGACGTGCTACGCAAAGAAAATTACTGTGGCCGAGGCGGCCCTGGATTGGTCATTGAGCGCTGTTGAATTGGCGCTGAGGGTACGTGCCTTTAATCCAATACCCATTGCGCATTGTTGTTATCAAGGTGAGCGCTATAAAATTTGGCGCGCCGAGGCGGTTGCTAACGATAGTAGTCATGCCATTGCAACGATTTGTGCGGTAGACAAACAGGGAATTGATATTCAAACAGGCGATGGTCTGTTACGCATTCAAACATTGCAGGTGCCTGGCAGGCGAGCGCTTGATGTGCGTGATTACCTCAATGGTAATGTGGCGATAACTGTTGGTGAATTGTTTGGCGACACGTAACTTATGAATGTTCGTTTACAGGCGCTTAATATTTTGCTACAGGTAGTACAGCATAATCGTTCACTTGATAGTGCTCTCGATAAATCGCTAGAGCATCATCGCGTTAAGACAGTGACACTGGACAAGCACGTTGCGCTTTTAAAAGCGCTGTGTTTCGGTGTTATGCGTTGGTGGCCAAGATTGCAGGCGATTGAGAAACGCTTGCTGGATAAGCCATTGGCAGATAAACATCAAGATCTGCGATTGCTGATATGGTTGGGTATTTACCAGTTAGAATATATGCGCACGGCTGATCATGCGGCGGTGTCGGAAACGGT
>CAYURS010000014.1:0-11841 GCA_964447165.1 uncultured Thiotrichales bacterium | reverse complement strand
TCACATGCCCTTCCCACTCTGGCTCCAAGGGTGTCACGTTGACAATAATGCCACAACGCGCATAAGTCGATTTGCCTAGACAAATAGTAAGAATATTGCGCGGGATACGAAAATATTCAATAGTACGCGCCAACGCAAACGAGTTGGGCGGGATAATGCATTCATCGCCTTTGACATCAACAAAGCTGTTTTCATCGAAATTTTTGGGATCAACGATAGCAGAATTAATGTTAGTAAAAATCTTGAACTCGTCGGCACAACGTACATCATAGCCATAACTGGATGTGCCGTAAGAAATAACGCGGCTATCGCCATGATAACGCACCTGCTCTGCTTCAAATGGTTCAATCAAACTGTCGCTTTCAGCCATGCGTCGGATCCAAAGATCAGATTTAATGCTCATTATTTACTACCCTAAGTCAGAACACGTGATTGCGTAAGATTAATTATTCTCGATAACAATATTGGGGAATTTCGAAGCATATTCTTTTTGTTGTAACGATAGCTTTGCTGCAACATTACGTGCAATAGCACGATAGCTTTTAGTGATAGCACCATCAGGTTCGGCGACAACAGTCGGTCTGCCACCATCAGCATCTTCGCGTATACGCGTCGCCAAAGGCAAACTACCAAGAAAACTAATCTCGTAGTCTTGCGCCATAGCTTGGCCGCCACCTTGACCAAAGATATGTTCTTCATTACCACATTGCCCACAGACATACGTACTCATATTTTCAACAACACCAAGCACTGGTATTTTAACCTTCTCAAACATTTTGTAGGCTTTGCGTGCATCTAATAGCGCAATGTCTTGCGGCGTCGTGACAATAACCGCTGCGCTCACTGGAATTTTTTGTGCCAAGGTTAACTGAATATCGCCAGTGCCAGGTGGTAGATCAATGATTAAATAATCAAGGTCACGCCAGCGCGTATCTCGTAATAACTGCTCAAGCGCCTGAGTCACCATTGGCCCACGCCAAATCATCGGTGTTTCATCGTCAATGAGAAAACCAATCGACATTACTTGTATACCGTAATTTTCTTTTGGCTCTAAAGACTTGCCGTCTTTGGTATCGGGCTTACCGCTAATGCCCAGCATGCGTGGTTGACTGGGGCCATAGATATCAGCATCAAGCACACCCACATGCGCACCTTCAGCGGCCAAGGCCAAGGCCAAGTTGACGGAAACCGTTGATTTCCCCACGCCACCTTTACCGGACGCAACGGCAATTGTGTTTTTAACGCCAGCCAATAATTTCACGCCCGCTTGCACCGAACGCGAAGCAATGACAGTATCAATGTTCAACACAACATCACTAACGCCGCCCAGCGCCGACACCGCGTTTTTAACATCCTCCGTTAGTTGGGCATGATAGCCCTCAGCAGGGTAAGCCAAGGTTGCTTTGATCACAACACGACCACTGCCTTCAATCACAACATCATCGATAACACCCGCTGACACCAAGTCTTTTTCTAAGTACGGTTCTACTACACCAGACAACACTGACAACACCTGCTCTTTTGTTACCTCTACCACGCTTACTCCTGCTCACCCTGTTTTTAAATGGCCAGCCAACTTTATATTAAAAGAAAGGAATTTTACTCTATCGTAGCCTTTAAAGCAGCTTGACTCAGATATCAAGGACGACAATGAGCCGATGCACACGCAAACAAAACCATCTAATGAACAAACAGGCAGCCGTATGCTAGTATCGCCGCACGTTACACGGCAGCTAATCGCCCCCAGCGACGAACAACAAATCACACAACTATTATAAGGAAACTCCAATGCGTCGTAGTTTGACTCTAGCCTTGGCTATTTGTTTATTCAGTCCATTTTCCCATGCCAACAAAGATGCGCCAGGCTGGCACGGCGAAGGCCAATTCGGCCTAGCAATCACAAGTGGTAATAGCGATACAGAAAATCTCCACGGCCGTTTAAAGCTCACCAATAACACTGACTTATGGCGCCATACCTTAGGACTTGAAGCACTCTTTGTTTCCGATAGTGATGCAACCACAGCAGAACGCTATACCTTTGGCTATAAAGCTGATCGTAAAATTAGCGATTACGACTATTTATTTGGCGCCTTTCGTTATGACGATGACCGTTTCAGCGGCTTCGATTTCCAGTCCTCACTGACGGCAGGTTATGGTCGTAGACTATTTAAACACTCACGTAGTCATCTCGACGTCGAGGTAGGTGCTGGCTATAAATTCAGTGAAACCGTTGATGGTGCAAGCCAAAACCAAGTCATTGGTCGTTTTTATGGTGATTACGAATATAAAGTGAGCGACAATGCCTTGTTCAGCCAGACCCTGCTCATAGAGCCAGGCTCAGACAACACCTTCACCGAAAGCGTGACTGCCTTTAAGGTTGGCTTTGCTGAAAAACTAGCGTTGAAGCTATCGCTAACAGCGAGAAACAATAGCGACACACCCGCTGGCACAACATCAACCGATACGATTAGCACCGCTTCCGTTGTTTATTCTTTCTAGAATCTGCTAACTCAAGCCACAGTAAAACAAAAAAATCTGGCTGGCAATGAGAAGTGAGGGGGAGGTAGTACAGAAGCACCAGCCAGTTATATAGACATAAACTATATTAAGATCAACAGTTCAAGTAGGGTAGAACTACTGAGTGGTGGCAACATTAACGGTAGAACTCGATTATGACTATTTGATTAAACTAATCAGCCTTATAGCTTTCTCCTATAATCCAGTGTTTGCGGCATATTAGTAACGACAACACCCATAGCCGACCATCTTATATATAATAGAAAGTTTGCCTACTCACAGAACTCACATGCCCCTATCAAAACAAAAAATACTGGCAAAACGAAAAATACTGGTCACCAGCGCTCTGCCCTATGCCAATGGACCGATTCATTTGGGCCATTTGGTCGAGTATATCCAAACCGATATCTGGTCGCGCTTTCAGAAAATGCGTGGTCACGATTGTTATTATATTTGCGCCGATGATGCCCATGGCACACCGATTATGCTGCACGCAGAAAAGCGTGGCATCAGCCCAGAGCAGCTAATTGAAGAAAGCCTGGCCGAACACCAACGTGATTTCGCTGCCTTTGCCATAGATTTCGATTATTACTACAGCACCCATTCCGACGAAAACCGTGAATTAGCTGAAACCATTTATACCCGCCTGAAGGATGCTGGCCATATCACCACGCGCGACGTCGAGCAGGCCTATGACCCTGAAAAAAAGATGTTTCTACCCGATCGCTTTATCAAAGGTGAGTGCCCACGTTGCCACGCACTGGATCAATACGGCGACAACTGTGAGGCCTGTGGTGCCAGTTACAGCCCAACCGAACTGATTAATCCAGTATCTGCTGTCAGCGGCGCCACGCCTATCACGCGCTCATCAGAACATCATTTTTTCAAGCTGCAAAACTTTGCCGACATGTTGCGTCACTGGATCAAACAAGGTCATGTCCAGACAGAAATGGCCAATAAACTTGGTGAATGGCTGGACGGCGATTTGCGTGAATGGGATATCTCACGCGACGCACCGTATTTTGGTTTTGAGATTCCTGGCGCGCCGGGTAAATATTTTTATGTCTGGCTCGATGCGCCCATCGGCTATATGGCCAGTTTTCAGAAACTCTGTGAAGAAAAAGGTTTGGATTTTGACGAGTACTGGGACAAAGATGCCAAAACTGAGCTTTACCATTTCATCGGCAAAGACATTGTCTATTTTCACGCCCTGTTCTGGCCAGCCATACTTGAGGGCGCAGGTTTTCGCAAACCTAGCGGCATTTTTGCCCACGGCTTTCTTACCGTTAATGGTGAGAAAATGTCTAAGTCACGCGGTACTTTTATCAAGGCCAGCACCTATCTCGATCATTTAAATCCTGAGTATTTACGCTATTATTTCGCCGCCAAACTAGGTAGCAAAGTGACAGACCTTGATCTTAATTTCGATGACTTTACTAGCCGTGTCAATTCTGACCTAGTTGGCAAGGTCGTTAACATTGCCAGCCGTTGCGCCGGTTTCATCGCAAAACGCTTTGCTGGCAAGCTCAGCGCAGAAATTGATCAGCCCGATTTGCTGGCAGAATTAATCAATGCCGGTGACGACATTGCCGAGTCGTACGAAAATCGCGACTATAACCGCGCCATGCGCGATATTATGGCGTTAGCCGATCGCGCCAATCAATACATAGATCAAAAACAACCCTGGGTTATGGCCAAAGTAGAAGGTAAAGACCAAGAGTTGCATCAAGTCTGCAGCATGGGCATTAACTTGTTCCGTATATTGGTGACGTATCTAAAACCAGTGTTACCAGTAACAGTCGGGGAATCTGAAGCGTTTTTGAACATCTCAGCGCTTACTTGGGCTAATCGTACGCAGCCACTAACCAATCATTCTATTAATCAATTTAAACCGTTAATGACCCGCGTTGACTCGAAAGCAATTGAAGCCATCATTAACGCCGCGCAACACACCCTCGGAGCGCAAGATAAAGTGTCTCAAACCACGCCCACGCAAAAAACTACCAAGGCCGTTCAACAGAACAACGCAAGCCAAGACAATAGCACTATTGCCTTTGACGACTTTGCCAAAATCGACCTGCGTATCGCTCGCATCACCAAAGCCGAACACGTTGACGGCGCCGACAAATTATTACAACTAACACTCGACTTGGGCGACATGGGTACGCGTAATGTGTTGGCCGGAATTAAATCCGCCTACCAGCCTGAAGACCTTGAAGGCAAGCTAACCATCATGGTCGCCAACCTCGCGCCACGCAAAATGCGCTTTGGCGTCTCCGAAGGCATGGTATTGGCTGCCGGGCCAGGTGGCGAAGATCTGTGGCTACTAGAACCCCACATTGGCGCCCAACCAGGCATGAAAGTGAAATAAGTAATGAAATACTGCATTTTCAACCATTTACCGGACAATTAATGTTTGAAGCGAAGCTCAGCCTCAGTTAACATGAGATGTAGAATTTTTTATTCTAACTTATAGGTTTGTTATATTTTTTAATTATATGAAAATTACTTACCGCAATAAAGAGCCTCTAATTAAGTCTGAGCAAGTTGAATTGAGATTCAAGCCCTTCAACTCCTGCGTTAGGAATTTTGGCAATAGCCCTGCTATTGCCTTCAATTTCTACCTTGGATTTGAAGGGCTTGAACTCAAGGCAATCGCTCATGACTTAATCAGAGGTTCCTTAAGAGGCGGTCATGACTGAAGGCTTGACCGGGTATGCTCTGATATTGGTGAGCACGGTTCTCGTCAACAACTTTGTTTTATCACAGTTTCTTGGGCTGTGCCCGTTTCTCGGTGTGTCGAAAAAACTCGATACCGCACTGGGCATGGCTTTCGCCACCACCTTTGTGCTCACGCTGTCCTCAGTTTGTAGCTACCTTGCCAACGAATACCTGCTTACGCCGTTAGGCCTAGAATATTTACGCACCATTACCTTTATTCTGGTGATTGCCGCCGTCGTGCAATTCACTGAAATGGTGATCTACAAAACCAGTCCCTTACTCTATCAAGTATTAGGTATTTTTCTTCCGCTGATTACCACTAACTGCGCTGTATTGGGTGTAGCACTGCTTAACATTCAAAAACAACATGACCTCATCGACTCCTTTATTTATGGCTTTGGCGCATCAGTCGGTTTTTCTTTAGTTTTAATTCTGTTCGGCGCCATGCGTGAGAGATTAGAAGTCGCCGATGTGCCTGTCGCCTTTCGTGGCCCAGCAATCGCACTGATAACTGCTGGCTTAATGTCGATGGCATTCCTCGGCTTTGCTGGCCTCGTCAGGACGTAACTCGCGTTGCTACCAAGATGACGGATTCTCACTTGACCTTTGATTCTACAGCGAATTTTATTCGGTCGGAAATACAGCCTGTATTCCGCTACCTCAGAAAATCCGCTGTAAAACAAAATCTCTGCGCGCACCTCGGGTTGTCGCTAGACAACCCGAGGAAGTACCCTCCCTCAAGGGGGGGCAAAACCGAGTCTTGGGGTGCGATCATATCGCCCTCTAGTGAGCAATGCAGGCTAACGTCATGTTAAGTGCAATGTTGGCACTCAGTGCATTGGCCCTAGTCTTTGGTTTAATCCTTGGCTTTGCTGCGGTGTACTTCAAAGTCGAAGGTGACCCACTGGTCGAAAAAATCGACGCCTTGTTACCGCAAACCCAATGCGGTCAGTGCACCTACCCTGGCTGTAAACCCTATGCCACCGCTATCGCCAATGGTGAAGCTGACATTAATCAATGCCCCCCTGGCGGTGAAGCAACCATTCAGGCGCTAGCCGATTTGATGGGTGTTGAGCCTAAAGAACTCAATCCGGAAAACGGCGCAGAAAGCGTTAAAGCCATTGCTATTATTAACGAAGCAACCTGTATTGGCTGTACCCGCTGCATACAAGCCTGCCCGGTGGATGCCATTCTCGGTGCGGCCAAACAAATGCACACCGTGATTGGCCCTGAATGTACCGGCTGTAAACTGTGTATCGAACCTTGCCCGGTAATCGACTGTATTACCATGGTGCCAATAGCAACCGATATCAGCGAATGGAGTTGGCCCTTTCCGCAAGGCGATATCGCCTTAACCAAACTCGCAAAGCAAAGCGCATGATTGAAACGCTAATCCAACGTTGGCTCAGCCCGCATCAATTCCCGGGGGGCGTGCATCCACCCCAACATAAGGCAGAATCAAACAAGCTTGCTTCAGTAAAGGCAAAAATCCCTGCGCGTTTGATTTTGCCACTACACCAACATATTGGTGAACCGGCAGAATCGATTGTAGCTATTGGTGACACGGTATTAAAAGGCCAGCGCATCGCTAAAGCCAATGGCTATGTCAGCGCTGCCATCCACGCCCCCACCTCTGGCACCGTCACTGATATTGCCGACTACCCTATTCCTCACCCATCCGGCATGAATGCGCCCTGCATCATTATTGAAACCGACGGTGAGGATAAATGGGGTCAGCGCAACGCCGTACAGGACTGGAAAAAACTCGACGCCAGCGCGCTGCGTAATGTGATTCGCGACGCCGGCATTGTTGGTTTAGGGGGTGCCGGTTTCCCCTCGTTTATTAAATTAAACCCTGGCGCTAATAAACAAATCGATACCTTAATTTTAAATGGTGTTGAATGCGAGCCATACATCACTTGCGACGATGTCATCATGCGCGAACGTTCGGGCGAAATTATGCTCGGCTTGACCATTATGCGCCATGCCTTAAATGCTAAAGAGTGCATTATCGCCGTCGAGAAAAATAAACCGCAAGCTTTGGCTACCATGACGATGATGGCCAAAGAAACTAGTGGCGTAAAAGTGGTTAGTGTGCCGACCATCTATCCACATGGCAGCGAAAAACAATTAATTCAAGCAATTACCGGCAAAGAAGTCCCTGTCAACGGCCTCGCCACACAAATTGGCGTTGTTTGCCATAACGTCGCCACAGCCGCTGCCGTGTATCGCGCCGTCTACCAAGGCGAACCCTTAATATCGCGCTACGTCACCGTCACTGGTAGCGGCGTAACGCAACCACGCAATATTCACACATTCATAGGCACACCTATGTCTGAGCTAGTGAAACAATGCGATGGTGATTTTTCAGCCATATCGCGCCTCATCATGGGCGGCCCGATGATGGGTTATGCTATGCAAACTGACCAGGTGCCTGTGATTAAAACGACCAACTGTATTATTGCTTGCACTGAAGAAGATGTAGTGAGCGAACCTGCCGTGATGCCCTGTATACGTTGTGGCGCCTGTGCAGAAGCATGTCCCGTCTCGCTACTACCGCAGCAACTCTATTGGCATGCAAAATCACGCAACTATGAAAAGGCGCAAGAATTTGATCTGTTCGATTGCATCGAATGTGGCTGCTGCTCCTACGTCTGTCCCAGCAAAATTCCTTTGGTACAATATTATCGTCATGCCAAAGGGGAAATCTGGGCGGCTGAACGTGAAAAACAACAAGCCGATATTGCCCGCGATCGCCATGAATTTCGCCAAGCAAGAATGCAACGTGAAGCAACAGAAAAAGCTGAGCGTCACCGCAAAAAGAAAGCCGCATTGGCTGCAAAGAAAAAGGCCATCGATACAGGAATAAAGACTGGCGATAACGAAAAAAAATCTGTTGTTGATGAAGCCATAGCTAAGGCTAAAGCGAAACGCCTGCAACAAGGTCCTTCGCATGAGAACAAACCTGAGACCAACGACAACTAATGGAATTTAATACCCCCACCTCTCCACATATTCATAGTGGCGCCAGCGTTAGCCGCGTGATGCTGCTGGTGATTGCTGCAACCATTCCAGGTATTGCCGTCTACGTTGGCTATTTTGGTTGGGGAGTGGTCATCAATATTCTTTTGGCCCTAGCCACCGCGCTGGCGTGTGAAGCTGCTGTGCTCATAATGCGCAAACGTCCCGTGTTACCCTTTCTTTGTGACGGCAGCGCCATTGTTACCGCCATCTTATTGGCTCTTGCACTACCGCCTATCGCCCCGTGGTGGATCGTGGTAATAGGCGCTGCTTTCGCTATTATTATAGTCAAGCAGCTTTATGGCGGCCTGGGCTATAACCCGTTTAATCCCGCCATGGCTGGTTATGTCATGTTATTGGTGTCATTCCCCATTGAAATGACTCGCTGGCAAGCACCGCTAAATAATACCAATGTAAGCCTGAGTTTTATCGATTCCTGGCACATTACCTTTAGTGGCTTAAAAGAAAATATCACCGATGCCATCAGCATGGCTACACCACTGGACACACTAAAAACGCAACTGCGTTTAGAGCAAAATGTAGAACAAATTATTACTGGCAACCCTTTATTCGGCAACCTGGCTGGCTTGGGCTGGGAGTGGATTAATATTGCCTTTCTCGTTGGCGGTGTATGGCTCATTTATAAACGGATTATTAGCTGGCATATCCCCGTTGCCATGCTAACTACTATTGCCGTGCTATCAGGTGTGTTTTATTTGATCGATAGCGACACTTTTTCATCACCAATGATTCACTTACTGAGCGGCGCGACCATGCTCGGTGCTTTTTTTATCGCTACCGACCCAGTGAGCGCTGCTACCAGCAATCCCGGCCGCATTGTTTACGGCATCGGCATTGGTGTTTTCACCTATGTTATCCGCACCTGGGGTGGCTACCCTGATGCCGTAGCCTTCAGTGTGCTGCTGATGAATATGGTTGCACCTACTATTGACTATTACATCAAACCACGCGTTTTTGGCCACGATAAATAATGCTAATAGCTAACATGGCAAAAACTGGTGTGGCATTGGCCGCCTTCGCTTTCATCGGCACAGCCTTATTGGCGCTTACTAATGAAATAACAAAAGACCGTATCGCCGAGGAAGAACGTTTATTCACCCTGCGCACCCTAGGCGAAATGGTGCCAGATGTGTTTTACGATAACGATTTAGTTGCAGACAGTTTTCAGCTCATCGCGCCCGGCTATCTCGGCAACGCCAATCCTAAAACTATTTACCGCGCGCGCAAACATAATACTCCTGTCGCCGCTGTCATCAGCACCACAACACCCGATGGCTATAGTGGCAATATTGATCTGCTGGTAGCGATTAATATCGATGGCAAACTCATGGGAGTTCGCGTAATCAAACACAAAGAGACACCCGGTCTTGGTGATGGCATCGATATTCAACGTAATGACTGGATCAGCCACTTTGATGGTCACTCATTGAATAATCCCGGCAAGCGCGGCTGGGCAGTAAAAAAAGATGGCGGTATCTTTGATCAGCTCACTGGCGCGACGATTACCCCACGTGCTGTAGTCAAAGCTGTACATCTTTGTTTACAATACTTTAATCAGCAACAATCACTTATCTTCTCCGCCGAAAGCGGTAAAATGATTGATACCAGCGAGTAGCTTATGTCACAGACACGCAAAATTATTAATGATGGTTTATGGACCAATAACCCCGCCCTGGTACAGGTCCTTGGTTTGTGTCCTCTACTCGCCGTGTCCTCAACTGTTATCAATGCACTAGGAATGGGTTTGGCCACAATCCTAACGCTGGTTGCATCAAATTTGACCGTATCCTTAATTCGCAATCAAATACGTCCTGAGATTCGTATTCCTATCTTTGTCTTAATCATCGCTGCGGTAGTCACCACCATCGAATTGTCAATGAATGCTTTTTTCCATGAACTCTATTTGATATTAGGTATTTTCATTCCCTTAATTGTCACTAATTGCGTCATCATCGCCCGCGCTGAAGCCTTCGCGTCAAAAAATACGCCCGTAGCATCTACCCTAGATGGTTTAATGATGGGCTTAGGCTTTACTGCCGTACTTGTTGTACTCGGTGGGCTACGTGAAGTAATTGGTCAAGGCACCTTATTTGCCAATGCCCATTTAATGTTCGGTGAGCTAGGCCACAGCATGACGATAATTTTGATTGAAGACTACCGTGGTTTCTTGTTAGCTATACTACCACCAGGCGCCTTCATACTACTTGGCTTTATTATCGCCATCAAGAATGTCATCGACGCCAAGCGTAAGCGTATGGCCAGCACCGTTGTCGCTGCTGTGCCTGCCAAAGCCTAAGCTAATCAGCGCTCGTGCTTAAAAGTCTAACCGGTCACAGTGAACACACTAAAACGTACAGAAATTTTTACACGTTGGCGTGAGAACAACCCCAAGCCAACAACAGAACTGCATTACTCTAGTCCGTTTGAGTTATTAATTGCCGTGATCCTCTCAGCCCAAGCTACCGATGTCGGCGTCAACAAGGCGACCGATAAACTCTACCCTATTGCCAACACCCCAGAAAAAATTTGTGCATTGGGCGAGAAAAAACTCAAAAACTATATCAAGACCATTGGTTTGTATAACACTAAGGGCAGCAACATCATCAAGACCTGCAAGCTCTTGATCGACAAGCACAACAGCGAAGTACCTGATTATCGTGAGGCCTTAGAAGCGTTGCCTGGTGTTGGCCGTAAAACCGCTAATGTCGTGCTCAACACCGCTTTTGGCGAACCCACTATTGCAGTAGACACCCATATCTTTCGGGTTTCAAATCGTACCGGCATCGCACCAGGTAAAAATGTTCACGAAGTTGAAAAAAAATTATTGAAATTCGTTGCTGATGAATTTAAAGTTGATGCTCATCACTGGTTAATCCTGCACGGTCGTTACACCTGCATCGCACGCAAACCGCGCTGTGGCTCTTGCATTATTGAAGATCTGTGCGAATACAAGAACAAGACCGAGGTCTAAATAAAGTGTTTACCCAGGATCGTGACCAGCTAAGAAAGTTTTTTATTACTTCATGGCAAAAAAAACAAAACAACGAAGCTATGGAACAACTGGAAACCGTTGTCGCTGATATCATCGCCAAGCACCCTGAATATCAGTCGTTATTGGAAAAAGAAGACGCTGCCATTGGCCGTGAATACCTACCCGAATTTGGCGAAACCAACCCCTTTTTACATATGGGTATGCACATCGCTATCTACGAACAACTGAGCACCAACCGTCCCGACGGCATTCGTGAGGCCTACCAGCGAATATGCAATAAATTCGGTGACGAACACGCAGCAGAGCACCGCATCATGGATTGCCTGGGCGAAGTCATGTGGCAGGCACAGCGCAACCAAACCGAGCCTGACGAACAGGCCTATCTAATCATGTTAAAAGAGTTGTAAACTACTTCCCTAAATTAAAAAATACACCATTAGATATGAGCACACTTTGGAGTTCGCTAGTTCACAAACTGGAGCCTTATGTTCCTGGTGAACAGCCCAAAATAAACAATCTCATTAAACTCAACACCAATGAGAACCCCTACGGGCCATCGCCCAAGGTTT
>CAYURS010000013.1:0-12157 GCA_964447165.1 uncultured Thiotrichales bacterium | reverse complement strand
GGTGCGCCATCGGCTCGATGCCATCAGTATCGACTGCATTCATCTGCTCTACTAGGCCCATAATATTGGAAAGATCTTTGGCGTAAGCGGGTATATCGTCTTCAGCTATGCCTAACCGTGCCAAATGGGCAATCTTTTTTATATCTGAATCTTCAATCGACATTACTGTTACTTCCAGGCTATTTCCGCTAAATCGTTTAAACTGTGAGCAATCAGCGGGCAAGGTACCACAGTTATTACCTTGCCCAAAGCCCTATAACGTTGCTACATTAGGGGTTTTATTTGAGGCGGAGATCCTTTTAATATGTTCCGACGACTACGCGGACTGTTTTCCAACGATCTATCCATTGATCTTGGCACAGCAAATACACTGATTTACGTCCGCGACAAAGGGATTGTGTTGGATGAACCCTCGGTCGTTGCAATTCGCCACGATCGCGGACCTGGCGGCCCCAAAAGCATTGAAGCCGTAGGTGCTGAAGCCAAAGCAATGATTGGTCGAACGCCTGGCAATATTGTCACCATTCGCCCACTCAAAGATGGCGTCATCGCCGACTTTACAGTCACCGAAAAAATGCTCCAATACTTTATTCATAAAGTACACGAAGGCCGCTATTTGCGCCCTAGCCCGCGTGTATTGATTTGTGTTCCTTGCGGCTCGACCCAAGTTGAACGCCGTGCCATTCGCGAATCGGCAGCGGGTGCTGGCGCACGTGAAGTCTACCTAATTGAAGAACCAATGGCAGCGGCTATCGGCTCTAGCCTGCCTGTTAGTGAGGCCAGCGGCTCAATGGTGCTAGATGTCGGCGGCGGCACGACCGAAGTTGCCATCATCTCGTTAAACGGTGTCGTCTATTCCGAGTCAGTGCGTATCGGCGGTGATCGACTTGACGAGGCCATTATTAACTACGTACGTCGTAACTATGGCACACTAATTGGTGAGGCTACCGCTGAAAAAATCAAACATCAAATCGGCACCGCCTTCCCTGGCAATGAAGTGCTTGAGATGGAAGTCAGAGGTCGCAATCTCGCTGAAGGTATACCGCGCAGTTTTACTCTCAACAGCAATGAAGTACTTGAGGCACTACAAGAACCTTTAAGTGGCATCACCAGTGCCGTCAAAACCGCCTTGGAACAAACCCCACCAGAGCTTGGTGCCGACATTGCTGAGCGCGGCATGGTGCTCACTGGCGGCGGTGCGTTATTACGTGACCTTGACCGATTATTGATGGAAGAGACCGGCCTGCCCGTTATTATTGCTGACGATCCTTTAACCTGTGTCGCTCGTGGTGGTGGCAAAGCCCTAGAACTCTTTGACGCGCGTGGCGGCGACGTTTTCTGCGTCGAATAAAACACTAGCCCGTATTTCTTACCAAGATGGCGAACCCTCATTTAATCTTTGGTAAGAAATACGGGCTAGCGGGTCGCCGTACCCCGAGGGCACGTAGCACCCCGAAGGTGCATTGCCTGACCATAAACTAACAAGAGGCGACACATTAACCCACTTTTCACACGTGGCCCGTCTACCAACTTACGCTTAATTATCGCGCTGACACTGGCGATCGCGCTGATGATAACGGATCACCAAAAAGGCTATCTCACTGGTCTGCGTACTACCTTATCCGCTGTACTCTACCCCATTCAAGCCCTGGTAGACTTACCACGTAGCGGCGGTAATTGGCTGCAAGAAACCTTTTCTTCGCGTCAGCAATTACAAGTAGAAAATGCCAGCATGCGTGCGCAAAACTTACTGCTGCAAACACGCTTGCAAAAATACGATGCCTTATTGGCAGAAAATAATCGTCTACGTGAGCTACTTGGCTCATCGAGCAAGGTTAACGAAGATGTGCTTATCGCAGAAATCTTGTCCATTGATCTTGAACCGTTTACCCGTCGCATCATCATCAACAAGGGCGATATCGAAGGCGTTTTTTTAGAGCAACCTTTACTCGATGCCAATGGCGTTTTGGGACAGGTGATTAGTATTGGTGCATTTAGCAGTACTGCCATGCTCATTACCGATCCAAGTCACGCCCTACCCGTGCAATCGTTACGCACAGGTGCACGCGCTATTGCCATCGGCATTGCTACTGGCGATCAATTAAAACTTGAGCATATCCCCAATAATGCCGACATTAAGATTGGCGACGTGCTCGTCACCTCTGGGCTAGGGGGGCGCTTTCCTGTTGGTTACCCAGTAGGCACGATTACTAATTTTGAGATTGACCCAAGCCAGCCATTTGCCAAAGTGAGCGCGCAACCCAATGCTGACATCAAGCATGTACGGGAAGTATTACTGGTCAGACAAAAACAAACTGTGCTCGATACCGATACAACAATCATTAAACCAGCCACCGCAGCAGAGACAAACAATACAGAACTACACGACGACGGTAACGAACAATGATGTGGCAAAGAGGCAGCCTCACTATTGTTCTTAGCTTTGTCACCGCGCTCGCGCTGATGATTGCACCTCTGCCCTCTTGGCTAGCTTGGCTGCGCCCTGACTGGCTAGCACTCACACTCATTTACTGGTGCATCGCGCTACCTCACCGTGTTGGAATTTTTAGCGGCTTTACCGTTGGCCTATGCCTCGATGTCATTAGAGGCGGTCTACTCGGTCAATATACCGCAACCTATAGCGTTATTGCCTTTTTTGCGATCACACTACACCGTCGCATGCGTAACTTCCCGATATGGCAGCAAGCCCTCACTGTTTTCTTGATTTTGATTGCGGGACAACTGGTAACCTTATGGGTGAAAGGTATGATCAATGAACCAGTGTCGGCGATACATTATTGGATCCCCTCAATAACAGGCTTACTTTTGTGGCCCGTCGTGTTTTTGCTGTTACGTTTTATACGCCGCAACTTCCACGTACAATAGCCCCTTTTATCCGCGACACGAGGAACCTCTTGATTAAGTCTGGGCGAAATAGATTAAAAGCCAAAATATTCAAATCCGAGGTGCGAAGATTCGCGCCCCGCAGGAAGTGCCCTTGGGGTACAACAAAGGAGTTGGATATTTTGGCTTCAAGATCTTCGTTCATGACTTAATTAAGAGGCTCCATAACCAGTCATGCCACGCATCGCCTCACTGACCGATGACCTAAGAGAAAACGAGCAATTTCGTCGCCGCACCATTGTCGCCTTAATTATTGTGATTTTGATGGTGTCGACAATTGTTGCGCGACTCTTCTACCTGCAAGTGGTTAACCATCACCACTTCACCACGCAAGCAGATGATAACCGCGTCACCGTTGTGCCACTGGCGCCGACTCGTGGCCTGATATTTGATCGCCGCGGTCGTGTGCTGGCCGAGAACCTGCCTTCCTTTACGCTCGAATTGATTCCTGAACGTGTGGTCGATCTCGATGCCACCATCAATGAACTAGGACGTTATGTTGATATTTCCCAACGCAACATTCAACGCTTTTACGATCAACTACAACGCAAACGCCGTCACGATTCCATCGCTCTGCGCTCCCATCTGAGCGAAGCAGAAGTAGCACGCTTTTCCGTTAACCGCCATCGCTTTCCCGGTGTTGAAATCAATGCGCGCTTACTCCGTAGCTATCCCTACGGAACACTTGCCGTACACACGCTTGGCTATGTCAGCCAGATCAATGAGAAAGAACTCAAGAAAATCGACAAAAGCAATTACAGCGCAACCGACTACATTGGAAAAATTGGCATTGAGAAATTTTATGAGCCACTGTTACACGGCCAAATTGGTTATCAACGCGTTGAAACCAATGCCCAAGGGCGTATTATCGATGTGCTCGATAGTACGCCACCCAAGCCTGGTAAAAACCTCCACCTCACCATTGATATCGAGCTGCAGCGTATCGCCGAAGCCGTCCTAGGCGATCAGCGTGGTGCTATTGTCGCCATCGAACCAACAACGGGCAATTTACTGGCAATGGTCAGCAAACCCAGTTATGACCCCAATCTCTTTGTGCAAGGCATTGACCACGCAAGTTATAATGCGCTTAACAGCTCGATCGACCACCCCTTATTCAACCGCATATTACGCGGCACCTACCCACCCGGGTCTACCATCAAACCCATTATTGCTCTGGCCGCGCTGGAGTATAAAAAAATCGATGCAGACAGCAGCATATTTTGCCCTGGTTGGTACTCATTAAAAGGCGACGACCACCGCTATCGTGACTGGAAACGTTGGGGCCATGGCCACACCAATGTAGAAAAAGCCATTGCCGAGTCCTGTGATGTGTTTTTTTATGACATCGCCTTTCGTCTTGGTATTGATCATATGCACGAGTATATGAGCAAATTCGGTTTTGGCAGCATAACCAACGTCGACATCAGTAACGAACTCAGTGGCATCATGCCTTCACGGCAATGGAAACGAGATGCACGTGGTCTGCCCTGGTTTCCAGGTGAAACACTGATTACCGGTATTGGTCAGGGTTTTATGACCGTCACTCCCTTACAGCTTGCCCGTGCCACAGCGGCCATCGCTAATCGTGGCGCACTGATCAGCCCACGCGTGGTTCGTGCCGTTAGCGAAAATGGTGAAGAAGCTACAACCATCAACCTGATTGAAACCAGCTCCGAGCAGATACAGCTAAAAAATGATAAACACTGGAAAAATTTAGTAGAAGCAATGCAAGCCGTAGTACATGGCAAGCAGGGCACAGCACGTAAAATTGGTCAACATTCGCCTTTTAAGATAGCCGGAAAAACCGGTACTGCCCAGGTATTTGGTATTAAACAAGGCGAGACCTATGTCAAAGAAGATATTGCTGAGCGCCTGCAAGACCACGCCTTATTTATCGGCTTTGCCCCCATTGATGATCCGCAAATCGCTATCGCGGTTATCGTCGAGAATGGCGGCAGTGGTAGTGGCACGGCGGCACCTATCGCCTACCAGGTGTTGCACTATTATCTAACCACGTTGGCTAACTATGGAACTTAAAGAAGACGCCTTTCGTCGTTGGGGCGAACAACGCAATGAATCATGGTTTGTACGCCACATGCACCTCGATATGCCCCTTGTGCTTGCCTTGCTTGCTTTATCACTCACTGGGCTCGCAGTGCTCTACAGCGCAGGCAATCAAGATCTCGATATCGTTTACCGCCAGATAGTTCGTATTGGCCTGGCGTTTACTGCCATGCTAATGATTGCGCAAATCCCCCCCGACCAACTCAAGCGCTGGTCACCCTGGTTAGCAGGCTTAGGCATTATTTTACTAATCGCTGTCGCCATCGTCGGCGATGTCGGCAAGGGTGCTCAGCGCTGGCTTGATTTTGGCCTGTTTCGTTTTCAACCTGCTGAGATCATGAAACTGGCGTTACCGATGCTTCTTGCCTGGTATTTAGCCGAGCGTAAGCTGCCACCGTCGCTCAAACATCTCGCCGTCAGCGCCTTTCTCATCGCCATCCCAGTCGCGTTGATCGCCAAACAACCCGACCTTGGCACCTCAATATTGATTGCCTCTTGTGGAATATTTGTCATTTTCCTTGCCGGTATTTCCTGGCGCTTAATATTTTTTCTTGGTGCCGTCTTCGCCTCGTGTTTACCCTTAGCCTGGCTTTATATGCACGATTACCAAAAGACACGGGTACTGACTTTTCTTAATCCAGAGAGCGACCCACTAAATTCTGGCTATCATATTATTCAATCAAAGATTGCTATCGGCTCAGGTGGCTTCTATGGCAAAGGGTTTTTACAAGGCACACAATCACACCTAGAATTTTTACCTGAACGTTCAACCGACTTTATTTTTGCTGCTTTTGCTGAGGAACTTGGGCTTGTTGGCGCTCTGCTACTACTCGCCTTGTATTTATTCATTATCATTCGCGGGCTTGTCATTGCCACACAGGCACAGGATACTTATACCCGACTCTTGGCAGGCAGCCTGACCTTAACCTTTTTTGTTTATGTCTTTGTTAATATCGGTATGGTTTCTGGTCTATTGCCCGTTGTTGGGCTGCCGTTGCCTTTGATGAGTTATGGTGGGACTTCAATGGTCACCATCATGGCCGCGTTTGGTGTGTTGATGTCAATTCACACCCATCGTAAAATGATTCGTAACTAGTTTAGTGAGAAACCCAGTGATAAAAAATATTTCAGTATTATTAGCAAGCGTATTGATATGCCTAAGCACAGCACAAGCTGATGATTTCAATCAACGTGATGACGTCAAACAATTTATTGATGACATGGTAGACGAGCATCAATTTGATAAAAAAAAATTGCAACAATGGTTTGCTAAAACAAAATTGCAACCCAAAATTATTGAAGCCATATCACGACCTGCAGAGAAAAAACTAAAATGGCATGAATATCGAAAAATATTCATCAAGCCCAGTCGCATCGAGAAAGGCGTCACTTTCTGGAACAAACACGCAACAACATTAAATCGTGCCGAAAAAGAATATGGTGTACCCGCCCATATTATTACCGCCATCATCGGTGTTGAGACCCGTTATGGTGAATATAAAGGCCGTTACCGCGTCATGGACTCGCTGGCCACACTGGGCTTTAACTACCCCAAGCGCAGTCGCTTCTTTAAAAGCGAGCTAAAACACTATTTACTGTTAGTGCGCGACGAAAACATTGACCCATTTAGCATTAAAGGCTCTTATGCTGGTGCCATGGGCATTCCACAATTTATTTCGAGCAGTTACCGCAGCTATGCCGTTGACTTTGATGACGATGGCGTTCGTGATTTATGGAACAACCCTGTCGATGCTATTGGTAGTGTTGCCAATTACTTTAAAAAACATGGTTGGCAGGCTGGTAAAGATATTGTCATTCCAGCCACGGCAAGTGACAACCGCTATCAAGAGCTTGTTGAGCGCGGCTTAAAACCCCATACGCCACTGACCGAGTTTGCAAAATATGGTGTAGAGTTTGACTCCAACATAGACAAGACCATAATTGCATCATTGCTTGAGTTTGAACAAGTTTCAAATAAAGAAATTTGGATTGCATTGAAAAATTTTTATGCAATTACACGCTATAATCACAGCGCACTGTATGCCATGGCAGTCCATCAACTTAGCCTCGAAATCAAAAAGGCACGCGACGCGTCATAGGCGCCAAACACTTCATGTTTTCACTATTTAAATACTGTTCGTTTATTGCCCTATTACTAGCCACGTGCGTTCTTGTTGCATGCAGTAGCGCACCGAAAAAAACCTCTAGCCCAACAAGCAGCGATGGCGCTCCTCATCGTAATATTGATATTGCTGCAATCCCTAATGCAGTGCCCAAACGCGAACCACGCAGCAAATATGGTAATCCCAAATCCTATGTCGTCTTTGGTAAACGCTATCACACCCTAAGCAGCAGCAAAGGCTTTGTCCAGCGCGGCATTGCCTCTTGGTATGGTAC
The DNA here is from genome assembly GCA_964447165.1 of uncultured Thiotrichales bacterium. GTDB lineage: Bacteria > Pseudomonadota > Gammaproteobacteria. The sequence goes on along the minus strand of CAYURS010000013.1, from coordinate 4,792 downwards.
CAAGTTTCATGGCAGGCGCACTTCCAGTGGCGAGCCTTATGATATGTTTGCTATGACTGCAGCACACAAAACCTTGCCGCTACCCACCTACGTCGAAGTAACCAACCTCGACAATGGTCGCAAAGTTATCGTTAAGGTCAATGACCGCGGCCCTTTCGTGTCAGGACGAATTATTGATTTATCGCACACCGCCGCGAGAAAACTCAATATCATTGGCGCGGGCACGGGTCGCGTTGAGGTTCGCGCTATTAACCCTAGCAAGCTACGCGCCACCACCAAACCATTAAAAACCACCAAACAAAAAATATCCGCCACTGCTGCCGAGCGGCTGTTCATCCAGATAGGCGCCTTTAGCCATAGCAGCAACGCTGAAAACTTCCAAAAAGACCTCTACGCACGTCTTGGCCCACGTTGGCGTATCAACACCCATTACAATGATGCTGAAAAACTCTACCGCGTACGAATCGGTCCGATTGCCAGCAATGAAGATGCCGAGCGAGTGCATGCCCGCCTGCATCGTATCGGTTTTCCTAATAGTCGTATCGTCCTCGAATCAGCCCGTTAGCAACGCCTTAAGGTCACCCTAATTAATCAAGCCAGACGTACTCGCCAGGACACGTTAGAATAGACAATAAACACAACGATCACACAACACCGTCATGCTAACAAAAACATTTTTTAATTCTTCCTTCCCTGAAGTGTATCGTATTTATCTTATTGGGCTACTCTCTAGCGCGTTGTTACTCACTATATCGCTAGCCACCCAGGCGGCACCAAGACCTATTCCAGCACCACCTGCAGTGGCTGCTAGCGGCTATATTTTGCAAGACTTTCATACCGGTAAAATCATCGCCAGCAGCAAAGCTACTGAAAGGCTCGAACCTGCCAGTCTGACAAAACTGATGACAGCCTATATCGTCTTCGCCGAACTGAAAAAAGATAATGTTGCACTCACTGATGAAGTACTTATCAGTGAAACCGCTTGGCGCACTGGCGGCTCGCGCATGTTCGTCGAAGTCAACTCCAAGGTCAGCGTAGAAAACCTGCTTCAAGGTATGATTGTTCAATCAGGCAACGATGCTACCGTTGCACTGGCCGAACACATTGCTGGCACGGAAGGTGCCTTTGCCGAGTTAATGAATCACGAAGCAAAGTTGCTCGGCATGACAGGCTCCAATTTTCAAAATGCTTCCGGGCTGCCCGGTAAAGAACACTACACCACGGCTACCGATCTGGCGATTTTGACACGCGCACTGATCGCCAATTTCCCTGCTTATTATCTTTGGTATTCGCAAAAAGAGTTTACCTATAACGATATCACCCAGCCTAATCGCAATAAATTATTGTGGCGAGATGATACCGTCGATGGCGTCAAAACAGGTTATACCAACTCAGCAGGCTACTGCTTAGTGACCTCGGCACTGCGTGATGATATGCGACTTATCTCCGTCGTATTAGGTGCCAAGAGTCCTAATGCCCGCTCACGAGAAAGCCAAAAGCTACTAAATTATGGCTATCGTTTCTACCAAACACGACGCCTCTATACTGCTGATGAAACGTTGTCTACGAGCAAATTGTGGAAAGGTAATCGCAGTGAAATTAATTTAGGTATCAGCCAAGATATTTATATCACTATCCCACGTGGCCAGGATGATGCGCTGTCCACCACTATCCAGGTGCAAGAACAAATCATTGCGCCCATTGGACAAGGCGTAACACTTGGCACTGCCATCATTACCTTTGGTGATGAGATTCTCGCCGAGCAACCCTTGATTGCATTGGATGACTACACCGAAGGTGGCTTGATGCAACGACTCAAAGATACTGTCTTGTTATTTTTTGAATAAAACCACTCTATAAATCCATGACGGATCCCGCATCGACTGCCTATATCAATGGCCAATTCTTACCCCTGTCAGAAGTAAGAATTTCGCCTCTGGATCGTGGTTTTGTCTTTGGTGATGGCGTTTATGAAGTGATCCCCGTCTATGCTGGCCAGGCCTTTCGTCTCGACGCCCATCTACAACGACTCGACAATAGTTTAAAGGCGATACGTTTAGCTAATCCCTATACTCATAAACAGTGGTGCACACTGTTAAATCTGCTGATCAAGAAAAATCAATCAGCAGACCAATCCCTTTATTTGCAAATTACACGTGGTGTGGCTGACCGTGACCATGCCTTTCCAGAGACCTGTGCAGCAACCGTATTTGCCATGAGCAAGCCATTACCGCCTTCACAACAGTCACCGGTAAAAGCAATAACCTTGCAAGATATTCGTTGGCAATGGTGTCATATCAAATCAACCGCCTTGCTAGGTAATTTATTATTACGTCAGCAGGCAATCGATGTGGGTTGCCATGAGGCAATTTTACTGCGTGACGATATGCTTACCGAAGGTGCTGCCAGCAATGTTTTCATTGTAAAAAATAACAAACTTATTACGCCTAAAAAAAGTAACAATATCTTGCCAGGAATCACACGTGACATTGTCATTGAACTTGCAGAAAAAAACCACTTGGACATAGCTGAAACAAACATCAACCAACAAGAACTATTAAGCGCTGATGAAATTTGGCTGACCAGTGCAACGAAAGAAGTCGCACCAGTCATCGAACTCAATGGGCAATTAGTCAGCAATGGCCAAATCGGCCCTCTGTGCCAACACATGCAAGACCTGTTCAATCAATTTAAAAAAACACTGCGTAGCAACAGCTAGCAGCATGGCCAACAGCGACGAAAAACTCGATCTCCAATTCCCGTGTGAATTTCCGCTTAAGGTGATGGGCAAGAATGCGTGTTCACTGCGTGAATCCATTGAACATATCGTCAAGCAATATGTTCTCACTGAACACCAGATAGCTATCACTGAACGTCAGAGCAAAGAAGCTCGCTTTGTCTCAATCACTGTCACTATAAAGGCACAAAGCCGGAAACAGCTTGATGATCTCTATCTGGCTTTTAATAAACACAGTGATGTCATGATGACGCTTTAGGAATATGCAATGAAACTAATCTGTCGCCATTTTGGCATCAGCGATTATGGTGACATGCTCGAGGCAATGCAGGCCTTCACTACCGAGCGCAACGACAACACTTGCGATGAACTTTGGCTAACTGAGCACCAAGCTGTCTTCACCTTGGGTCGCGCGGGCAAAGAAGAACATGTATTAAACGCTGGCGATATTCCATTACTACGCAGCGATCGTGGCGGCCAAGTAACCTACCACGGCCCTGGCCAACTTGTTGGCTACACGCTATTTGATTTAAAACGCCTTAATATGGGCGTTAAACAATTTGTTGGCGCTATCGAACAGGCCTTAATTAATTTTCTCGCCAATAATACAATCGAGGGTGTGCGTCGCGCTGGCGCGCCCGGCATTTATGTCAATAAACAAAAAATTGCAGCACTTGGCCTGCGTATTCGTCGGCATTGTGCTTATCATGGCTTCAGCCTCAATATCGATATGGATCTATCGCCCTTTTCACGTATTAACCCCTGCGGTTATGCCGGTCTTGCTGTCACCCAGCTCAGCAACTTTACCGCCGAGCACTCTCTGGGTAGTGCTGGTGATGCCCTTTGCAACCAAATTCAACAGGTTTTCGGTTACACTGAGAGGCTAATCGATAGCAATCCTACGACATTGAATGACTATGCCCAGCCACACAAGCACTGAAAATAAGCGCGCTGACAATAGACGCCAAGACAGCAAACCACTAGATAAGAAAAAAGGTGTTCTGCTAAGAGGTGCTGACAAGGTCGCTCGCATTCCGATCAAGGTTGTGCCAACAACGACTATGGTGCGTAAGCCGAGCTGGATTCGTGCCCGTGCACCCAACTTGCCAGAGGTTATTCGACTTAAATCTATTCTTCGCGAAAACCGTTTGCATACTGTGTGCGAAGAAGCGTCATGCCCAAATTTAGGCGAATGTTTTAGTCATGGTACTGCGACCTTTATAATTATGGGTGATATCTGTACCCGTCGCTGTCCATTTTGCGATGTCGGGCATGGCCGACCTAATTCCTTAGACCCTGATGAACCCGATAACCTCGCCCGCACTATAAAAGCTATGGCATTGAATTATGTCGTCGTCACCTCGGTTGACCGTGATGATTTACGCGATGGTGGTGCTGGACACTTTGTGCAATGTATCGATGCCATTCGTCAACAATCACCAAAGACTAAAATTGAAATTTTAGTACCCGATTTTCGTGGCCGTATGGATCGAGCCTTAGACATTCTCAAGCAATCACCACCGAATGTTTTTAACCATAATTTAGAAACCATTCCGCGTTTGTATAAAGCCGTACGTCCTGGCTCTAACTATGCCTGGTCACTGAATCTCATTAAACGCTTCAAAGCACTGTATCCAAATATTGCCACCAAGTCCGGGCTCATGCTTGGCCTTGGCGAAAGCATTGAAGAAGTTGTTGAGGTGATGCGCGACTTGCGCGCCCATGATTGCGACATGCTGACATTAGGCCAGTACTTACAGCCGAGTAAACATCATTTAGCTGTTGAGCGCTTTGTTCACCCTGATGAATTTGAAGAGCTACGAAAAACTGGTGAAAAACTTGGCTTTAGCAATGTTGCCAGCGGCCCATTAGTGCGTTCGTCTTATCATGCCGATCAACAAGCGGCGGGGAAAGCCATCGCCTGACCCGCGTTCTCAGCAGAAAACACCTACTTTTCCTACTGATCAGGTTCGCCATTACCAGAAAGTAACGACAGTTTAAACTGTATATCCTGGCTCAGCCAATAATGGCTTTCAGCCTCAAGGTCTTCTCGCG
>CAYURS010000012.1:6838-12589 GCA_964447165.1 uncultured Thiotrichales bacterium | reverse complement strand
CACCGCCTATTGCAAAAATCTTTGAGTGCTTGACCGAAAAGTTCACTAAACGTTGTAGCCAACGGTATTCCCTGACTTCGTCTATAGAAGGCGCAAAACGCTCAACAAAAAGAGCTAGCAATATCACAATTAGATTCATAAGCCCCGTGTCCTGTTAGTTATTTGGTGGCACTGGCGATTCAACAGACGACTATCCTTCGAGTGCCAAGCGAAATTGAGCCCAATCAAAGGCCTCACCTGGGTCTGTTTTACGCTGTGCAGCAATATCGCAATGCCCCACGATACGCTCAGCGGTAATGGCAGGATAACGCGACTGAATATGACGTGTCACCCCAGTTAAGGCTTGATACTGTTCAGGCTCATAAAGGCTGTCATCACAGCCTTCTAACTCAATACCAATAGAAAAATCGTTGCAGCAATCGCGCCCAGCAAAACACGATTCACCTGCGTGCCAGGCGCGCCTATCAAACGAGACATACTGGCAAATCTCACCATCGCGACGAATCAATAAATGTGATGACACGCGTAGCGAAGATATCTTAGAGAAATAGGGGTGTGCTGCCTCGTCGAGTCGATTACAGAACAGATCATCGATCCAAGGCCCACCGTACTCCCCTGGCGGCAAACTGATATTGTGGATGACCAATAAGCTCGGCTCGGTCTGTGGTGGGCGCTCATCATGGTTCGGACTATTAACGTGAATCGCGCCGCATAACCAACCATTGTCATCAATAGGAGACATATCTTGCAAACTCATTATTGCAGCCTATATTACACTCAGGCTATTGATTTATATACCCTAACGGCGTCATGATACCCCATGTCACAAGCTAATAGTGTGCCCTGAGCAATGGGCGAAATGGCACACTGTGAAAAAAGACTCTTAGCCTGGATAATTCATGAATTACCCAGATTGGCAGCCTCTGATTAAGTCAGGGGTTCCCTTAGCCGCTAAGCCACGTATAATGCGCCTCATTTTGTTCGGAGAATTCTTTTGAGCCAACAGCGACGTAATATCGCCATCGTAGCCCATGTTGACCACGGTAAAACCACCCTGGTTGATTGTTTGCTACAGCAGTCTGGCACCCTTGATGAGCGTAAAGCTGTCACAGAACGCGTGATGGACAGCAATGACCTCGAAAAAGAGCGGGGCATTACTATTTTGTCAAAGAACACAGCAATTAAATGGGGTGATTACAAAATCAACATCGTTGACACCCCTGGCCATGCTGACTTCGGCGGTGAAGTCGAGCGTGTGCTGTCTATGGTAGATGCCGTTGTCTTGCTGGTTGATGCCGTGGATGGCCCCATGCCACAAACGCGCTTCGTCACCCAAAAGGCCTTTGCCCAGGGTTTAAAACCTGTCGTCGTCGTCAACAAGATTGATCGGCCTGGCGCACGCCCTGACTGGGTGGTTGACCAAACCTTTGAATTGTTCGACCAGCTCGGTGCTACCGACGAACAGCTCGACTTCCCCATCGTCTATACCTCTGCCATTGGCGGCTATGCCACCTTAGATTCGGATAACATCGATACCAATGGCAATATGGATCCATTGTTCGAGACCATTCGCGACCATGTGGCGGCGCCTGATGTCAGCAGCGATGGTCCATTTCAAATGCAAATCAGTTCGCTCGACTACTCAAGCTATGTCGGCGCTATTGGCATTGGTCGCATTGCCCGCGGTAGCATTAAAACCAATACCCCTATTGTCGTGGTCAATGCTGCCGGCGAAAAACGTAATGCGCGCATCATGCAGGTTTTAGGCTTTCTTGGGCTCGAACGCATTGAAACCGATATGGCCGAAGCCGGTGACATTATCGCTATTACTGGCGTTGAAAACATCCGTATTTCCGACACATTGTGTGACCCAGACACACCCGAGGCACTGCCTGCGCTCAGCGTTGATGAGCCCACTATTTCCATGAGTTTTCACGTTAATAATTCACCGTTTGCCGGTCGTGAAGGCAAATACGTGACCAGCCGTCAATTGCATGAACGTTTCCAAAAAGAGTTAATTCATAACGTTGCACTACGGGTTGAAGACACCCCTGACGCTAACGTGTTTTTGGTGTCTGGTCGTGGTGAGCTACACCTTTCTATTCTTATCGAAATCATGCGTCGCGAAGGCTTTGAGTTGGCAATTGGTCGCCCGCAAGTGATTACTAAAGAAGTCGAGGGTGTAACCCAAGAACCGTGGGAACAATTAACGATCGATGTTGAAGACAGCGCTCAAGGCTCTGTTATGGAAAAACTGGGGGAACGTGGTGGCAATCTGCGTAATATGGTGCCCGATGGCAATGGTCGAGTGCGCCTGGAATATGAAATTCCGGCGCGCGGCCTAATCGGCTTTCGCACCGAATTTATGACCGCCACGTCCGGTACAGGCTTGCTTTATCACAGCTTTGAACGCTACGCACCAGCAAAGACCGGCACCTTGGCACAACGTCAACGTGGCGTATTAATCTGTAACGGCAACGGTAAAAGTTCAGGCTATTCTCTGTTTACCCTACAAGAACGTGGCCGCCTCTTTATTGGTCATGGCGAAGATTTGTACGAAGGCCAAATTATCGGTATTCATTCGCGCGATAACGACCTTACCGTTAACCCACTCAAAGGCAAACAGCTCACCAACGTGCGCGCCTCAGGCACCGATGACAACATCGTACTGACCCCGCCAATTCGTTTTGACCTCGAACAGTCACTCGAGTTTATCGATGACGATGAGTTGGTCGAAGTCACGCCAAAATCAATTCGCATCCGCAAAAAATGGTTACTCGAGAACGAACGTAAACGCGCCAGCAGAACTAAAATCGCTTCTTAAACTCCACGCCATACCCCCTACGAATAATATAAAGGGGGCTTTTTTATCTCGATATTAACTATGATAATTTTATAACTTTTATATCACTTATTAATTGCATTATTGAGATAATTAAATTATTATTGATTCTTATTTAGATTTACATCTAGATCTAAATAAACGCGGAGCCTGCCAAAATTGCGTCCCACGCAAACAAGCCAGCGGTACACTAAACCTAGTATTGACGGCTAAATGAGTCACGAAAACCAAACTATATATAACTGACTTTCATCGCCTTTAGTATGCCTCACAACTTTAGGAGATCATCTAGAAACACTAAACACATCACAAAATGTAACAAAATTTATACAAAATTATCATGTAACCCTTATAATCATTTCCCGACAGCTACTCGACCAGATACAAATCACAGCTTGTCACAACACATAGCAAGCTATCGCCAGCAATAAGCAGCTTAAGGTAGTTAAAGCAGTGCCAACAATGGCCTCGACAAAAACTATCTGGGTATTTTTTAAATTTACTTTGGAGAGCATTATTTATGTCTAAAAAGAAATCCTTTGGTCAATTCACTGATCACTTAAAGAAAAACGAAGGCAAGATTAAGTCTGCTATTACCGATGGTTTAAAAGGTAATCGCCGCCAAGCGCTAGCTACCATGGGCGCTATTGGTGCCACAGGTCTTGGCATGATGATTCCAGGTGCCGCCAGCGCGATTACGGTTGGCCCTTTGTCACCTGCCCGTCGACGCAATCAAGCCTTGTGGATTCGCAAGGAAGAGGCCTTACGCAATGCGCAGCAAACGTCGCTTTTGCTACAGCCAACCAACGGTGATGATGAGCAGTTTGCCAACAGAATCGGCAGCTTCACTAAAGGTCTCGCTCACAACGTATCCGATGGTGCTGTAACAAACCCTGGCGATTATGACACCCTAGTGACCGGCCTCAGCAATGCCTCACAATCTGACCTTGACCTGGTGCCTCTCTCAGGCAGCCGCAAACTGGTCAGTCCACTTGCCGGCTGGGCCTTTGAAATCGAAGGCGGCGATGGCCCTGCATTCAAGATCCCTGCGCCACCAAAATTCAACAGCCGTGAGCAAGCTGCTGAAATGGCCGAAAATTATTGGATGGCCGCACTGATTGATGTCCCCTTCAGCCGATATCGCAACAACGCATTGGCACAAAAAGCCGCCGATGATCTCACCAGCTTTGGTGCAGATTTCAAAGGTGCCAAAAACAATCAAGGTATTGTCACACCTCGCCTGTTGTTCCGTGGCCTAACACCTGGTGACAGAAAAGGCCACTGGCTATCACAGTTCTGGTTCCAATCCATTCCTTTTGGCGCCAATGCGATCGATGCACGTATCAATACGCCGCAAGCGGGGGTTAATTTTGGTACTAGCTGGAATGACTATCTCGCCATTCAAAACGGCAACATCCCAACCCCTGCGCCCGCATTTGAAAACCGATTGTTGTACTTACGCAATGGTCGCGGCATGAGTGAATGGGTGCATGTTGATGTGCTGTATCAGGCCTACTTTATGAGTATGCTGTCGCTCGAAGCCATGGGCGCACCCGTTGATGCTGGCAATCCGTACAACAATAGCGTCACACAGGAAGGTTTCTCAACCTTTGGTATTGGTCATATCTCTACTTTGGTAGCCGAAGTCACCACACGTGCACTCCATGCTGCCTGGTTCCAGAAGTGGTTTGCTCATCGTCGCCTCCGCCCTGAAGCACAAGCCGGTGCGATTCATGCCAACCTTAATAGAGGTGCAAGCTTTGACATCCACCCTGAAATTGCTAACTCTATCAATGACAGCAACCGTCTCGGCGCCGCGTTGACACCGGGCAATGCCTTGCTACCGTTAGCTTTCGAAGAAGGCTCACCGATGCATCCTGCGTATACTGCAGGCCATGCCACCGTGGCAGGCGCTTGCACCACCATCCTCAAGGCTTGGTATGATGAATCTTACGTGATTCAGAATCCACTACGCCCTAGCAACAATGGTAAACGCTTAGTACCGTGGAATGGTAGAGCCGACTTAACCGTCGGTAACGAGCTTAACAAAATTGCCTCTAACGTTAGCAACTCCCGCAATATTGCGGGTGTTCACTGGCGCAGTGACTCGACAGCATCGCTTGCTTTAGGCGAAGCTATCGCCATACAACTGTTGCGTGAGCACCAGGCCACGTTTGCTGAAGACTTTAATGGTTTCAGTCTCACTAAGTTTGACGGCACAACAGTCATTGTTTAATCAACCAATTTGAGGATAAAGTATGATGTATAAACAAATCCTTGGCGGTTGCATGATTGTTTTCTCAGCGCTGGCCTGTGCAAACAGTGGTGCGGACACCCAACAAGAGGAAAATCAGGTATTACGTAGCAATGCTGATGGTGAACGTATTCTTAAAAGAGCTGTTATCGATACTACTGCTTATCGTAAGGTCGAAGTCGGCCAAACATGCGGTAAAGATGACAAAAATGGCATACAGCTAATATGCCAGGCCAATGCAAGCTGCATCAGCACATCAGACAAGAAGGCGGGCACGTGTGTCGCTGGGCCACGGGCAAACAAAACAAACTAGGCTTTTTTAGTTTATAGGCATAACTTGAACCGCTATCAACAACTCGATAGCGGTTTTTTTATGCCTAACAATAATGCACCACGCTATAAACCCTCACTACGAAAAGAATACCCAAAGTGGTGCCGGAGATAGGAGTCGAACCTACGACCTTCTCATTACGAATGAGCTGCTCTACCAACTGAGCTACACCGGCGTTCTTTTTTAAATTTTTCCTTGCCATCCATGGCAACATAACGGTGGCCTATATAACCACCTACCCGCACTTCCGTGTGCGGGCGTTCATGAACTGCCTAATTTAATACATTACACTAGCGAATAAGGCGTACTATTTATACGCGGCTC
>CAYURS010000012.1:0-6738 GCA_964447165.1 uncultured Thiotrichales bacterium | reverse complement strand
TGCCTAATTTAATACATTACACTAGCGAATAAGGCGTACTATTTATACGCGGCTCGACACCCTCGACAAGATCAGACACGATCTGCGCAGATGCCGGAGCCATAGCAATACCATTACGAAAATGGCCGCAGCTTACATACAAGTTCTCGTACTCAGCCGACCGACTAATGACAGGCACGCCATTGTCCGAGCCCGGTCTCAAGCCTGCCCAATGACCAACAATGGGCATCTCTTGCAAACCAGGCAACAAGCGTTCGGCACACAGGCTTAATTTCGCTAAGGCTGTTGTTGTTGTAGAACAATCAAAACCTGCATCCTCAACCGTACTACCACAAAGAATATAACCATCCCGACGCGGAATAAGATAACCATCTTCCGCCACAACGATACTCGATAACAAATCTGCTGGCACCTTGTACAGCAACATTTCACCGCGTATTGGCTTAATCCCTTTGTGCTGCAATTCAGGCATAAATTGCGCCGCCCAAGCACCTGTCGTCACAACCACATTATCAGCGCAGAAATTCTGCTTAGCCGCCTTAACAGTGCTGATACGCTTGCCGCGCCGCTCGATCTTTTCAACCAAACAGTGTTGATGAATTTCTACACCTAAACTACGCAAAGATAAAAGCAAAGCCTGAATCAGCCGTGGGCTTCTGATTTGCCTCACCTCAGGTAAATAGATCGCTGAATCTGCTTCGTTCTGCAACCTGACCCCTGGCATTCGGCCAGCAGCCTCTGCCTTCGTCAAGACTTCAGCCTCTAACCCAGCCCCTTTAGACCATTCAAGCGCTGCATCAGTATCCGCCACCAGGACAGCCATACCGGATTGATGCCATTGCACGTCAATTCCCGTTTCGTCGACAAGTTCTTGTGCGAGCAAAGGATAATGGTGATGCCCCCACATGATCAGCTGATTAATCTCGTCTGCGCTACGCCAAGGAATCAGTGCCGAGATAATGCCACCGCCTGCCCAGGATGACTCTGCACCGACACAGCCACGCTCTAGTAACGTAACGTGAGCACCGCGCATTGCCAAACAGCGAGCGCTCACCATCCCAATCACGCCACCACCTATTACGACGACATCAGACATTAAAATCAGACACTAAAAATTAAACACTTTTGGCATCATACGCGAACCATACGTCGGGCGTCATTTTTCTGGCAAATCAATAATTTCAACCACTTGTCGGAAGTATTGTTTATCTTGTCAGTCGAAGTGTCGAAATTTTTGACACTTCTGATCGCTTGCGTTTAAGCTGCCAAGCATGCCTAAAACAAACAAAGGATTTACCTTGGTCGAGCTGCTGATCACTCTAGTTATTGCGGCCATCCTGGTGACCATTGCGGTACCCAATTTTAGTGGTCTCATTCAAAACAACCGCCTCATCACCCAAACAAACAGCCTGATTGCCGATCTCAATTATGCCCGCAGCGAATCCATTAAGCGTGGCGCTGCCATCACTATCACCCCATCAGGCGGAAATTGGGACAACGGATGGCGCATTCAACTCACTGACGCAGATGATAGCGATATCTTGCGTCTCGCCTCCGCCACCCCGCAAGGCCTGTCCATCAAAACCGAAGATGGCGATACAATCGCCTTTTTATCCAGCGGTAGCACGACTAATGACTCACTCTCAAGCCTAACGCTATGCGATGCACGTGGCGATGACTTTGCTCGCGTTATCGGCATTGAAGTCACTGGCCGCATAGCCATCAGCAGCCAGGACGCAAATTGCGCTTAACCCCCCATGAGCAAAAAAGAGCAGAAAAGAGCAGAAAACATGAGTAAAAAACAAAATGCTGGCTTCACACTGTTAGAAGTGCTTATTGCGCTACTGATTTTATCGGTTGGGCTGTTGGGGCTTGCTAGCCTGCAAACCCGCGGCCTCGCCATGGGACACAATGCCTACCTGCGCGGCCAAGCGGTTTTACTGGCACGGGATATGGCCGAACGTATTCGGGCAAATAGCAATTATGTCCTGACGACAGCAGAGACCGGCGCAACCGAGTACACCATCGATTATGACCACACTCCAACAAGCACTGATTGTAGCGCAGCAAGCTGCACGCCAGTGCAATTGGCGCAATATGATATTGACCAATGGCTTACCAGCCTTGGTAGCACGCTTCCTATGGGCGCAGGGCAAATCAGCAAAAACGGTGTTGACCACGTCATCACTGTACGCTGGGATTCCAAACGTAACGGTGTCGTCGAGGACCTAAAAACGTATTCTCTAAACCTTAATTTGAGATCCTAAACTATGTTATCTCAACGTCGTTTTTTTACGCGCCTTAGCAAAGGGTTTAGCTTGGTAGAGCTCATGGTAGCCATCACCATAAGTATCGTTTTATTGACCGGGCTAATCCAAATCTTTCTTAGCTCAAAACGCAGTTACAACATCCAAGACAGCATTGCCCGTATGCAAGAAAATGGGCGCTATGCTATTGAACTGCTCAATAACGACATCAGACTAGCGGGCTATATGGGCGGCAATGCGGATGTCACAACAATAGGTGGCAGCTCAGCACCCGTGGAGCCAGATGGCAGCTGCGTCAGCAGTAGTGACACACAGTGGGGCAGGATGATCGCTCGTGGCGTATTTGGCCTTAATGATGCGCTGACCGGCTATGGCTGCATTAGTGCTGCTGGCGGCACACCTCAGCCAGGCCAATATCTTTCTGGCGACATTCTTACCGTGCGCTACGCTAGACCAACTAGCCTGGGCTCTGCCGACTCCGTTAGCAATCGCGGCTACTATTTAAAAGGCTCGCCGATGGATGGTCAAATTGAACTAGTAAATAACACGTCAGCGGCTATCGATTCATTTTTTAGTCCACTAACTGATACACCAGTATCCTATAACAAACTTGAGACCTATACCTACTATAGTGGATTTCAGCAGGCTGACTGCAATGGCAACGCAATCGGGGTTCCCACACTCTACCGATTGGCACTGAACACCAACGGCACACCGCAACGCCAAGAGATCATTCGCGGTATTGAGAACCTGCAAATTCAATATGGCGAAGACAGTGATAACGATGGCTCTCCTGATCAATATCACAATGCCAACGAGGTAACGAACTGGAATTTGGTTAAAGCAGTACGACTTTGGTTTTTAGTTCGTGACGAATGCCCAAGTGGTGGTTATCAAAATACTAATACCTACGATATGGCTGACAATCCGCTAACCGTCGATGATAGTTTTCGCCGTCACCTCTACACCACTACGGTCATGTTACGTAATAGCGAGGCGATCTAAATGAACCATTCAATGTCCAGTAGAACGAAGCAACAAGGTGCCGCACTGGTAGTCAGCCTGGTCATTCTTACCGTCATGACTTTAATAGGCGTCACAGCGATGAGTCAATCTGGTTTGGAAACGCTAATGGCGGGTAACTTTCAAACTCAAACCAGCTCGATGTCGCAAGCAGAAAACCAGCTAACCCAAGCAGAACAATCGCTTGCAGATAGTGCAACCACCGCCTTCACCTATAACGAATACGACGAAGACATCAATCCAGTGGAGCAACTCATTGCCAATGAAGCTTCCAGTGGTGATTTCACTGATAGCTATATCGAGTATTTAGGGCCAAGAGTCATCACTGGTGAGTCGGTGGTAATTGGTCGTGAAACACCGCGTGCCGGCGCCGAAATTTACCTGTTCCGCAATACCGCTTTACACAGCAATAACGATAATGGTGCCCGCCGCATAGTGCAGTCCATTTACGCGACTGAGCAGGCTCCCGCCCCCAGCGCAGCGCCCTAGCTGAGAGTCATGATTAAAGGAAAAACTAATGCAATATAAAGCCATAGCTGTATGCTTAACCGCACTCAGCATTAACGTCTATGCCGCTGAGCGATTTGATCCAGCAAACGAGCCACAAGTATGGCTAGCACCTATTGCATTGTCTAACACAGACCTAAGACCTGACCCCGAACTGCGCCCCGAAGGCGGTGCCCAAGGGTTTCGCCCCTGGTTCGAAAATGGCGCCTGGCAAGGCGATATTATCGAACTTGATATTAGCGCCACCGGCCAAACCACATCGACAGTTGATCTTATCCCAACCATTCCTACGACCACAGACGATGGTAATTGGTCAGCACGTATACAGTTTAATCGTACAGCCGATGATAATGCGGACAATCGAAACATTATTATTGGCAATGGTTCTGGTGCCTCACGGTTTCGTCTTGAGTCGCTTAGTGCAGACCAGCAAAGCGCTATATTAAGTAATGCGCAAACTACAAATATTGAGCAGATAATTAACTTTATTCGTGGCGATCGCGGTGATGAAATACAAAATGGCGGCTCTCTACGCCAGAGACTCAATATATTGGGTGACATCATTCATTCGCCACCAAAATATGTTGCAGCGCCCAACCAAGATTTTAACTTCGATAATTACCCTGCTTTTGCCACAGCAAATCGTGATCGCGCACCACGTGTTTACGTCGGTGCCAACGATGGCATGCTGCACGCATTTGATGCGCTGACTGGCGATGAGGTCTTTGCCTATATTCCGTCTATGGTCACTGCCAACCTTGGCGCCTTAACCCGCCAACCCTATCGCCATACCTATTTCGTCGATGGTCAATTAGCTACTACCGATGCGTTTTTTGATAACGCATGGCATACCGTGCTCGTGAGTGGTTTGGGTGCAGGCGGCAAAGGATTTTTTGCTTTGGATATTACTAATCCAGACGTCTCCTCTGAAACAGCAACAGCCAATGATAAATTTCTTTGGGAAATCGATGCGAGCGATAATGATATTGGCTTTAGCTACAGCCGACCAACCATTGTCCTGCTCAATGACAACCGCTGGTATGCCGTGATGGGTAATGGTTATAACAGTGTCAACGGCGAAGCCAAGCTGCTTATCGTGGATATTGAAGACGGTGACGTACTGGAGCTAGAAACCGATAACAGTGGTAATAACGCCAACCCAAATGGCCTATCAAGCCCTGCTCTTATTGACACTAACGGCGACAATAGAGCAGATGTTGCCTATGCTGGTGATATCAATGGTAACCTCTGGAAATTCGATCTCAGTGCGGCCAACCCAACACAGTGGGAGGTCGCTTTCAATGCACAACCTCTGCTCGCACTGGGGCAAGACCAGCCCATCATCATCGCACCCGACGTGGTACCTAACACCGCCATCAATGGTCACTTCGTTTATGTCGGGACTGGGCGTGCTTTCACCGATGATGACCTCACTAACAGTGACACGCAAAGCCTCTATGGCGTCATTGATAATATGCAAACACCTGGCAATCTCAGGACTGTTGACCAAACCTTAAGACCGAATCGTTTTGATGTGCCATTACAATTTGTTAGAACAACGACAACCGAACCCGTCAACCCGTTTGGCGACCAGCCAAACCGCGCATGGCGTGTTAATTTCCCTGCTGGAGAACGGTTTTTAACAGAAATACAAACCCGTGCAGGCCGGGTACAGGGACTCACTTTCAACCCAATCACTAGCCCGCGCGAAAACTGGCTAACACAGCCTGCTTTCGAGAATGGTGGCGCACCAAGAACTACTATCCTTGACCTCAATGGTGATGGTAGCCTGACTACAACTGACCATGTCGATGGCGATGATGATGGCAGCGTCACCGCTGCACAGCAAGATATCCCTATGGGGTTATTGCTCGGTCAGGGAATTCGATCACGACCGACTATTGCGGTAATCAACCGGGCAGTCGATACAGCGCTGATCAATGGCTTATTTGTTTCTACTATCCAATGCCCAGAACGGTTTCAAGACATTTGTCTTGGTCGCTTTAGTGATCTTGATAGTGTTCAAGCTGAGTTTGATGCATTACAACGAGAAATAGACGGCCTTAATGACATTCTCAATGGACTAGGAGAAGAGCTCGGCAGCTTAGAAGCTGACAGAACCACTTTACAAGAAGCGCTGGATCAACTGATTGACGATGGTGCAGATCTAAACGATATTCTCAACGCTGAACAAAACTTAACAGACAACCAACAAAACATTGATGATAATCAGGCAGAAACAACACAAGCCGAGCAAGCATTAAGCGAACTCAAAGCACAAGAAGAACGTGCTATCGACTTTCGCAATGCGCTAGAAGAGGACGCCCGACTGCGCGAAGCTGGCGGCATTCGTGACATTAGCGATGTTACGGTGGCAGGTATACGCAGCCTTGGCCCTAACTTTGCGTTAGGTCGTCATTCCTGGGTAGAGCTGGAACCCTAAACTAAACATGTCCCCAAACAAAAAAAATGGCTTCACACTGATTGAAGTGTTGATTGTCGTCGCCATTGTGGGGATTTTAGCGGCCATTGCCTACCCCAGCTATGTTGAGCAAGTGAACAAAGTACGCCGAGCCGATGCGCAAGCTGCGCTGGTAGAACTTGCTGCGAGATTGCAAGAATATTATATCGACCAATCGCCGCCAACTTATGTCGGGGCAAGCCTTAATGGTGACGACGCGATATTCCCTAACGAAGTGCCACTGGACGGGGCAACCAAACACTATGATTTGCGTATTGCCACGCAAGACGCCCGTACATTTACTATTCAGGCCGCACCTAAGACCGCAAGCCCTATGGCAGGCGACTTTACTTATGGACTTGACGCCCGTGGCGCAAAGCAACATTTTAAAGGCAGTGACCCACCTGCTGATGGCTGGCCTTAGACTGTTTCTACTCGCACTGATTGCAGCACCTTGGGCAGCGAAAAATGAATCGTTTC
>CAYURS010000011.1:0-12723 GCA_964447165.1 uncultured Thiotrichales bacterium | reverse complement strand
ACCTTCAACTCGACAACAATAAGCGCCTGCGTCATTTTTTGACAACTGAAGGCCTTAAACGCGATCTTCTTGTAGAAATACTCGATACTGCAGAATCATTCACCAGCATTACCAATCAACAAGTAAAAAAAGTCCCCCTGCTACGTGGCAAAACGGTGGTCAACCTCTTCTTCGAGGCTAGTACACGTACACGCACCACCTTTGAACTCGCAGCAAAGCGACTTTCTGCTGATGTGCTTAATATCAATGTCACCGCATCGGCAACCAATAAGGGCGAAACGTTACTCGATACACTGCGTAATCTCGAAGCCATGCATTGCGATATGTTTGTTGTGCGCCACCCAAACAGTGGTGCAGCACATTTTATTGCCGAACATTGTGCAGATCATGTTAGCGTGCTTAACGCTGGTGATGGTAGCCACGCGCATCCAACGCAGGCGATGATCGACATGTTTACTATACGTCGACATAAACAAGAATTTCACAATCTTTCTATCGCCATTGTTGGTGATATTCTGCACTCACGCGTAGCCCGTTCACAGATTCATGCGCTGAGTACGTTCGGCGTACCCGATATTCGCGTCATTGGGCCGCGCACTTTGATTCCAGCACAAGCCAGCAGCTTAGGCATCCACGTCTACCATGATTTAGAGGCCGGACTAAAAGGCGTTGACGTCATCATCATGTTACGCCTGCAACGTGAACGCATGAGTAGCGCGTTATTACCCAGCGAACATGAATACTTTAGGCTCTATGGGCTCACCAAAGAAAAATTGGCCTTGGCCAAACCCGATGTCATTGTCATGCACCCTGGCCCGATCAACCGCGGTGTTGAAATGGATTCAGCCGTCGCTGATGGTAAACACTCAGTCATATTGCAACAGGTCAGCCACGGTATAGCGATACGTATGGCAGTGATGTCGATGACCATGCGTTCCAAGAGCACATTGAAAAGTGAGCGTGACGCATGAGTCTTAATATGAATCCGGGCACAAACCCGTGCATTCACATCCGCAACGGTATCGTGGTCGATCCTGCTAACGACATACACGAACAGCGGGATGTCTTTATCCGCGACGGTAAAATTCTCGCTGTCAGCAATGAAGCGCCAGATAATTTTAATGCCGATAGCGTTATCGATGCAATAGGACACATTGTGTGCCCTGGCCTAGTCGATATGTGTGCACGTTTGCGCGAGCCAGGCCAAGAATCCAAAGCGACGATTGCCAGCGAAACAAGCGCTGCGGCTGGTGCCGGCATTACCTCAATATGTTGCCCCCCCGACACCAATCCTATTATTGATAGCACCGCTGTCGCAACATTAATTCGCGACAAAGCTAATGACATAGGCAAGGCCTCTGTTTATACCCTGGGTGCCTTAACACAAGCACTCGATGGCGCACGTTTAAGCGAAATGGGCTCATTAAAAGCTGCTGGCTGTGTCGGTGTTAGCAACGCCTATGCTCCTTTCAAAAGCAGCCTGATTCTGCGCCATGCCATGGAATACGCAGCCAGTCACGATCTTGTCGTACACCTCCACGCCGAAGACCTCGGCTTACGTAAAAATGGCTGCATCCACGAAGGCCAAATCAGCACCCGCCTTGGCTTAGCAGGCAACCCCGCCGCTGCTGAAACTGTCGCTGTCAGCCAAATTCTCGCTTTGATTGAACAAATTGGCGTCAAAGCACATTTTTGTCGCTTGTCTACTGCACGCGCCGTCCAAATGATTGCGCGCGCACAATACAATGGCCTACAAGTCAGTGCAGATGTCAGCGCTCATCAGCTACATTTAACCGATATGGATGTTGGCTATTTTAATAGCAACTGCCACGTCTCACCGCCACTGCGCAGCTTACGTGATCGTGATGGCCTACGTGTTGGCTTGAGTAAAGGCACGATTAGCGCGATATGCTCCGATCATCAACCGCACGAAGCAGATGCAAAGCTAGCGCCGTTTGCGCTCACAGAATCAGGCATATCGACACTTGAAACACTCCTGCCATTGAGTTTGCGCCTAGTTAATGAAAGCACCATTGAGCTCATGCCGCTGATTGCCTCACTAACGTGCAAGCCAGCCCAGTTACTAGGCATTGACGCTGGCACACTCACCCCCGGGGCGCAAGCTGATATCTGCATCTACGACCCTGAACGAGAGTGGCAATTAGACAGCGAAACATTGCGCAGCCAAGGCCACAATACGCCGATGATGCATTGGCAGTTTACAGGTCAAGTGACGCACACCCTACGTCATGGCCAGCTTGTTTTCCAACTCGATCAAGCATAGACAATCATGAGTCATCAACACCCCGCCCATCGTGGTTCAATTTTTGTCGAAAATGCCACTGTCATCAGTCACCAGCGCTTTGCTGCCGATCAATATATATTGCGTCTGACATCAACGCACTGTGCTCAACGCGCTGAACCTGGCAGCTTTTCACATCTGCAATGCAGCCAAGACCTACTTATGCGCCGACCATTATCAATTATGCGCACTAACAAACAAGCAGGCTGGGTCGAATACCTTTACCGTGATGTCGGTCTCGGCACACACGCATTAGCGCAACGCAAGGTCGGCGAATCAATTAGTGTGATGGGACCTATTGGCAAGCCTTTTATTGCCTCAGCGAGCAAATCACGCCCGCTGCTAATCGGTGGTGGCGTCGGCATTCCACCGATGATTTTTTTAGCCGAACAACTCAAACAGCAAAATGCACTCGAGGTACAAGATACGACGCCGCTGGTGTTGATGGGATCAGAAGTGCCTTATCCCTTTATTACACAACCCTCTGTGTTTACTGTGGCAGGGCTTGACGATAAAACTAGCCATAGTATTAACTTGCTTGAAGAGCAGGGCATTGCCAGCCGTCTTGCCAGCCTGCAAAACTATGAAGGTTGTTTTCAAGGCTATGTCACCGACCTTGGGCGGGCGTATTTAGCTGCGCTTTCACAGCAAGAGCTGGCTGAGGTAGAAATATTTAGCTGCGGCCCTCACCCTATGCTGGCAGCCTGCGCCAAACTTGCCCAAGAGTTTTCACTTGATTGCCAGGTCTCGCTCGAAGAGTATATGGCTTGCGCAGTGGGCGGTTGTGCAGGTTGCGTCGTGGCAATACACACAGATGCCGAGCCTGCAATGAAACGGGTTTGCGTTGATGGCCCCGTATTCAACGCCAAGCAAGTCTACCCTGAAATTTATGCTCCCTAAAATTACTTGGGAAATTACTTGGACACTATTTCAGAAAAAAAACCTAACCAATAATATGCGGCCGAAAATTACAGCTAACGTTTCGCACCCGTAAGTGAAATTTGACCTGACCTATTAGCAAGATCGTCAGAAAGATCATTGCTGCCAAACTTGATCATCAAACGCAAATCATTAGGCGAATCGGCATATTGCAATGCATCTTCCTCAGTCACCAGCCCTTCACTATAAAGCTCAAACAAAGACTGCTCAAAGGTACACATATCGTGCTGATCTGATTTTTTCATCGCATCTTTGATTTCATCAAAACGACCACTGGCAATCAGATCGGTCGCCAATGAACTATTGGTCAAAATCTCTATCGCTAATACACGACCCTCACCGTCTGCAGCAGGCACCAAGCGTTGCGCAATAATCGCACGTATATTGAGCGATAAATCCATTAAAATTTCATCACGACGATCACGCGGGAAAAAATTAATCACCCTTTCCAGGGCTTGCGAACAATTGACCGCATGCAAAGGTGCTAAAGACAAATGACCTGTTTCAGCAAATACTAATGCATGATGCATTGTCGTGCGATCCAAGATCTCACCAATCAAAATAACATCAGGCGCCTGGCGTAACGAGTTTTGCAGCGCAGCCTCATACGACTTGGTGTCAATACCAATCTCTCGCTGACTAATGACACAACCTTGCGGGCTGTGGACAAACTCAATAGGATCTTCGACAGTGACAATATGGCCACTACCATGACGGTTGCGGTGACCCACCATAGCAGCCATGGTGGTCGATTTACCTACCCCCGTGGCACCAACAACGAGAATCAAGCCACGCTTCTCCATTACCATTGTCTCGAGTACTTGCGGCAGACCAAGCGACTCGACTGTAGGAATATCGGTTTCTATGCGTCGAATGACCATTCCTGGCTGATATTGCTGCTGAAAAACATTGGCTCGAAAGCGACCAATGCCGGCTCGAGTAATACCAAAATTGAGCTCATAATCACGCTCAAATTGTTCTTGCTGCTCTGCTCGCATCGCGCCGTAGATAAGGTCATGAGCCATATCACCATCGATTACGCTATCATTGATGCTAAAAAGCCTTCCATCCACTTTAATTGAGGGTGGCGAACCAACACTAATAAACAGATCCGATGCCTGCTCATCAACCATAGTCTGAAGTAAATCATCCAATATCATTGGGATCTCCGCGCTATTATCTTTTACCAATAGATACCCGTGTTTACACTAAAACGGCGGCCGAGTGCCAAGGTTCCCTAACTTACAGTTGCTTGACACTCTGCACGAGCTCGTTGCACATACTTTGCGCATCACCATAGAGCATGCGGGTGTTATCAGCATAAAATAATTCGTTTTCAATACCAGCAAAACCTTTACCACGACCACGCTTGATCACTAATACATTGCCAGAGTAATCAACATCCAATATGGGCATACCATAAATTGGGCTAGCCGAGTTGTTTCGTGCAGCAGGGTTCACTACATCATTAGCACCGATAACTAACGCAACATCTGTACTTTGGAATTCGGCATTGATCTCTTCCAAATCAAATAATTTATCGTAGGGCACACCGGCCTCCGCCAACAAAACATTCATATGACCCGGCATACGGCCGGCGACAGGGTGAATGGCAAATTTCACTTCTACGCCATTTTCCTCTAGCTGCTGTGCAAGTTCATAAACCTTATGCTGCGCCTGCGCCATAGCCATACCATAACCCGTAACAATAATGACCTTCTTGGCATAACCCATCATGATCGCGGCATCATTTGGCTCAATTTCTTTTAACGAGCCTGCCACCTCTGAGTCGTCATCACCTTCTTGCTCAGCACCAAAGGCGCCAAACAATACGTTCGACAATGGCCGATTCATCGCCTTCGCCATCAACTGCGTTAACAAGGTACCCGCAGCACCAACTACCGTACCGGCAACAATCATCGCGGCATTACCCAAAGCAAAACCTTCAAACGCAACCGCCATACCGGTCAGTGCGTTATACAAAGAAATTACCACGGGCATATCGGCTCCACCGATAGGCAGGGTCATCATCACGCCAAACGCCAAAGCTGCCGCAAAGAAAATGACTATTATCGCTGGCGCGTCAGTAAACAACAAAATGAAACCACTAATCACTGCGATGGCAAGCACCGCGAGGTTAACGACTTGTTGCTTGGAAAACGTCATCGGACGTTCGCTGATCAAACCTTGTAATTTGGCAAAGGCGATGCAACTGCCACTGAAAGCAATGGCACCAATTAAACCGCCGACAACAGCGAGAAAAACTAATACACCACTCGCTGATTCGCCGCCGAGCAACTCACCACGGAACAATTCAACTGCCGCAATGGCTGCTGCTGCACCACCGCCGAGACCGTTATAGATAGCCACCATCTGCGGCATATTGGTCATTGCAACACGCTTAGCTGACACCCAGGCTGCGCCACCACCAACAATAATTGCAATCAACATCAGTCCAATATTTTGCAGGCCAGGTGTAAAGAAGGTGACGATAACCGCCAGCCCCATCGCGCCACCTGCCCAGAGAATACCGTTGCGTGCCGTCTTTGGTGACGACATCTGCCGCAAGCCTAAAAGAAATAATAGTGCCGTAATGAAATATGCGGCCTGAATAACATGTTCCACGGCTATTTCCTTTTCTTCTTGGCTTCAAACATTTCAAGCATGCGCTCGGTCGCAACATAAGCACCCGCCGCATTGCCTGCTGCCAAGGCAACGGCAATAAAACCAATGACTTGTTGCAAACCGGTATCAGCATGACCAAGCACGATCATAGCGCCGACTAACACAATGCCATGGATAAAATTAGAACCCGCCATTAAAGGGGTATGCAATATCACTGGCACACGATTGATCACTTCATAGCCAGCGAAACCAGCCAACATAACTATAAACAGTGCGGCCCAAACACCTTCTATCATGAGTTTTCTCCTCTTGAACCTAGCCCCATAGCCTGACGCACAGACTCGTGTTTAATTTCACCATCATGTGTTAATGCACTACCAGCGATCACAGCATCGCCCCAATCAAACGTCAGCTTGCCATCTTCATTACTAAATAAAGTAATAAAATTCAGTAAATTCTTGGCATACATTTCACTTGCGTGCACTGCCAGGCTGCTAGCAATAGCGACCGGACCATGAATCAACACGCCATCATGGCTAATGGTTTCACCGACCTGAGTCAGCTCACAGTTACCACCACTTTCAGCTGCCAGGTCAATAATCACTGCGCCAGGCTTCATGATCGATACCATATCTTTTGAGATCAGTGTGGGTGCAGCACGACCGGGGATCTGCGCGGTGGTAATCACTACATCTGCCTGCGCAACATGCTTATTTAACATCTCCTGCTCTTTAACTTTTTCTTCTGCTGTTAATTCGCGGGCATAACCGCCTTCGCCCTCGGCATCCAATTCCAACGCCAGGAACTTAGCACCTAAAGACTGCACTTGCTCTCCCGCCGCACGCCGCACATCATAGGCTTCCACCACCGCACCTAAACGGCGTGCCGTAGCGATAGCTTGCAGGCCCGCAACACCAGCACCCATAATCAACACCTTGGCCGGACGAATCGTGCCTGCTGCTGTGGTTAACATCGGAAAAAAACGATCACTCAGTTGCGCACCTAACAAGGCAGCACGATAACCAGCAATGGTTGCCTGTGAAGAAAGTGAATCAATCGACTGCGCACGCGTAATACGTGGCACTAATTCCATGGCAAAGGCAGTGATTTTACGCTCACACAAAGCATTAACACGATCAGCACTATTATAGGCATCCATATAGCCCATTATCGCACTGCCTTCTGGTATGGCCTGAATCTCATCCAGGTCAGGAGGCGAGACTTTAAGCAATAAATCAGCTTGCGCGATCACATCACTGGCACTGTCAACCAACTTGGCGCCTGCTTCTTCGTAGGCAAAATCAATAAAATGCGCAGCCTTACCAGCACCTTTCTCAACCAGTACTTCGTAGCCGTTTTTAACTAAGCGTGCGACCGCATCAGGCACCAAAGCAACACGACGCTCGCCCGTTGCCGTTTCGGCAGTAACCCCCAGTCTTACTGACATGCTAATGTCTCCTGAAAAATATGCGTGCCAAGACAGCCTTCCGCAAGCACACATAGAGGTGCCCTTAAGAATAAATCAAGCTGTACAGTCAAACCAAGCTTGGTACGTTAAGTTTAATACAAAAGCAGGCTATAATAGCCAAGCAGCGACAACCGGGCAACCATGGTGTTGCGAGTTATTGTCGGCAAATGATCTGTCTTGCTAATGGGCACGTGAACTGCGCAAATTTATCCTGTGCCTCTTTTATAGCGCGCATCAGTCAGCAATCCAACATGCTAACACTAAAAAATTGTTCGGCTTGAAAGCCAATTACACAGTTTAATAGGTGCCCCCGTGCGAGGGGGGTGTCAAAGCTTTTTCGGGATTTCCTCTACCTCTAAATGTTGCCGTTTATGAATCGCTGCCAGCACTTCAATGAAGTCATCTGACTTGATCTCATGCAAAACCCGGTAAGAATACAAGCTCAGTTCTCGCACGGCATCCACGTTCAGCTCAGGTACTGAGCTGCCCTTGCGGAGCAACTCAATCCAGCCCAATGGTTTTCTTGGCCAGCTCCTCACTGACCCGTTTGGCATACAGCGGCGAGTCATAGGTGATGTAATCATGGCTATGACGAAGCTGGGAATGAGCGTAACCTGCCCACTTCGCCATGTCTGAATATCCTTTGTGTAGGAGGCAGTGTGTGGCAAGATATGGATTGCCACGCAGGAGCATGGCAACCAGAGAAAGGGTAAGACAATTAAGTCTCGTGTCCTCCTTCCCCTATTCTCTTAGAAATTGGCCTAGGAGCCAAAGCGGGATAATTGAATCAAGTATTGTGTCCCCACAATTGTCTTTTTAGCGAAGTTACTTCGCAGGTTTTATAAACTTAAGCGTAAAGCGATCGCTCTCGCCAATGGCTAAATATTTATCTTTATCTTGGCCTTCTAACTTTAATCGTGGTGGCAATGTCCATACACCTGCTGGGTGATCTTTATCATCTTTCGTATTAGCGTTGATTTCAGATGTCTCAACTAATTGAAACCCTGCCTTTTCAGCCTGTGCAATAGCTACGTCTTGATTGACATAACCCGAACCCGCTTTAGGGTCTTGTGGTACTTTTGGGTTACCCCGATGTTCTACCACGCCCAAAATGCCACCAGGCTTTAAGACTTTATACATTGCAGCATACACGTCATCGGTTGTGCCGTTACTCATCCAGTTATGAATATTACGGAACGTTAACACCCTATCTGCCGTACCGGCTGGCGCAATTTCTGTCTTTTGTGGTGGCGCGAATGGGACAGTTTTTACATTGCTGTATACGTCATTCGATTGCATCTTATCTTTAAACTTTTTCGCCGTTTTCTGAGAATACTCAATACTCGACTCTGGATCCGCACCGGCAGCATAGAATTCACCTTTGTCTTTCAAGTATGGCGCTAATACTTCGGTATACCACGCTGCGCCACCTGGCGAGATCTCAACCACTATCATGTCAGGCTCTATGCCAAAAAAAGTCAAGGTTTCCAGTGGATGACGATATTGATCACGCGCTTTGTTTTTGTCTGAACGGTGATCTCCCGCTAACACGCTCTGCAATACATCTGCACTCTCGCCATGATCATGAGCGAATGCTGACGACACAAGCAGCACCCACCCCACACTTAATATTATTGTCTTGCTGATCATTTTTTTAGCTCTGTTTTCAAGCATGATTATCTCTCAGTTCGCATAAGGTGACTAACGATGACTTCAGCTATTGTTCTATATACTACACTCTGAATATCGCATAAGTATTACGAATATTATACTTTACTTGTATGTGCTGCCAGCTTGTTGCGTAGCGATGAAGTAAAATACCCTCTCGCTGACCGCTACCTGGCGTACTGATCTAATAGAACCGGACACTTTAATGAGAGACAGTACCCGTCAACCATTGAGGAGTCATTATGGGGCAGAAACGAACGTACAAGCAATATTCTAAAGAATACAAACAAGCAGCGGTAGCGCTAGCAAGAGAGCAGGGTTATTTCGTGCCAGGGGCTGCAAAAACACTGGAGTTGGCCAGCAATATGCTGTATCGCTGGAAAGACCAGATTGAGTCTCAACCTGGGAAAGATAAAGGGAACTTCATCATGCCCCCTTATTTGCCAAGAGCTTGAGATCTTGTTGTCTTGCCGCGCTACCGCGTGGCAACCAGGAACATCTGCCTACAGCCAGCCTGCTACCGCTGGAGCAAGAATGTTAATCAGAGTAGTATTGTAAGGGTTTGAAACTTGTTACTACCATGTGAAACATGTTGAACATAAGTGATGTAGCCTTGCGCACTTGGCAGCATTGCTGGCTTTTATGCAGTGTAGAAGCTGATATGACAAATACTGATTGAGAGGCCTATGCACGCGACCCTGCACCGACTTGAACGCACTGATTTTCCGGCTCTGCGCCGTAGCACTCTAGAAACGGTTCAAATCAATCTCGGTTATCTCTGTAACCTCAGTTGTCTGCATTGTCACGTCAATGCTGGCCCGACGCGTAAAGAGATTATGAGCCGTGAGACCATCGACACGGTATTGCAATACCTCAAGGTATGCGGCGCCAAAACGATTGATCTAACCGGTGGTGCGCCGGAAATGAACCCCGATTTTCGCTATTTCGTCAAAGCCGCACGTGATCTTGACCTGGCCGTCATTGATCGCTGCAACCTGACCATCCTATCCGAACCAGGGTATGCCGGCACCGCCGAGTTTTTGGCCGAAAACAAGGTCACCGTTGTCGCCTCGCTACCCTGTTACCTGGAAGACAATGTCGATGCTCAACGCGGTGACGGCGTGTTTAATGACAGCATCAAGGGGTTACAAGAACTCAATGCGCTTGGCTACGGCAAGCCCGGCGGCTTAACACTTGATCTGGTCTACAACCCCCAAGGGGCAACACTGCCGCCGCCACAAAAAGAACTGGAAGCCGACTACCACCATCACCTTTTTGAGCACTTTGGTATTGTCTTTAACCAGCTCTATACCGTTGCCAATATGCCGATTAAACGCTTTGGTAGTATGCTAATCTCAAAAGGCACCTTTGATGGGTATATGGACCTGCTGCGCGGCGCGCACAATGCGGACAATCTCTCATCTGTCATGTGTAAATCGTTAATCAGCATTGACTGGCAAGGTTATGTCTATGACTGTGACTTTAACCAAATGCTTGATCTGTCACTAGCTAATGGGCAACAGCGCACACATATTACTGACCTAATGAATGTCAATCTTAATGGCCGAAATATCATTGTAAAGAATCACTGCTATGGCTGTACTGCCGGACAGGGCAGCAGTTGTGGTGGCGCACTCGACGCTGCTTAATATTTACCCTGACAGTTTATAGACAATCTGGAGTTTCAATCATGAACATGCAATCTGCCGTTCTTTCTACCTACTCTGACGGCGCCAAAGAAGTCCAGGCCGCACTCTGCTGCCCGGTCGATTACGACACCAGCCTGTTAAAAATGCTGCCACAAGAAATCGTTGAAAAAGACTATGGTTGCGGCGACCCATCACGTTATGTGCGTAAGGGAGATACCGTCGTTGACCTGGGTAGCGGTGGCGGCAAAATCTGCTATATGGCTGCTCACCTGGCTGGTGAAAATGGCCAGGTTATAGGCGTCGATATGAACGACGACATGCTTGACCTAGCCAAAAAATACCAAAATGAAATGGCTAAAAAGATTGGCGGTGACCGTGTTCGCTTCGTTAAAGGGCACATTCAAGACCTGGCGCTAGATCTTGATGCGCTCGACCAGTACCTCAGTAAAAATCCGGCTAACAGTGCCAATGCCTATCATGACATGCTCACCTGGCAAGCCAAACAACGCAGTGAGTCACCGCTGATTGCCAACAACAGTGTTGATTTGGTCATTTCCAACTGCGTGCTTAATCTTGTTAGCGATGACGAGAAAACACAATTGATTAATGAGATTTTTCGCGTACTGAAACCAGGTGGCCGTGTCGCCATCTCTGATATTGTCAGCGATGAATACGTACCGGATCACCTCAAAGCTGACGCAGAATTATGGAGCGGCTGTATCTCCGGCGCCTTCCAGGAACAAGAGTTTGCACAAGTCTTTATCGACGCTGGCTTTGTCGGTGCTTGTTATGACAAATGGGATACCACTCCTTGGCAAACTGTCGAAGGCATCGAGTTTCGCTCGGTAACACTGACTGCCAGCAAACCACTGACAAGCAATGGCGACAAAACATATGAATTAATCTACCAAGGCCCGTTTGCAGAGATCTATGATGACTACGGTAATCTCTTTATGCGTGGCGAAAAAACCAAAGTTGATGCACAAAGTTATGCAGCATTAGTGAGCGGCGCTTACCAAAATCAGTTTACTGATTGTAACGCACAAAACGCTGGCTATTGCGCGCCAGCGGCGAATGAAAAAAGCAGTTGCTGCTAAAATATTAGCTACGCTCAACTCAACTATTAGCCATCACTATTGCTATGCGTATCGCTGTAATTATTCCTTGTCTGAACGAAGCAGCACACATCACGGCAACACTGTCGCCCTTACAAGCGCTGCGTCAAAACGGTCACCAGATTATTGTTGTCGATGGCCAAAGTGACGACAATACAGCGGCATTGGCTGCGCCATTAGCCGATCAAGTAGTAAGCTGCTCACATGGCCGAGCCCAACAAATGAATTATGGTGCACAACTGGCTGATGCTGATGTATTGCTTTTTTTGCATGCCGACACCCAATTACCTCAAGGTGCTGACCAACTCATTGTCGACCAACTATCACAATCAAGTCGACAATGGGGTTACTTTGGCGTGCGTCTTGACGGCAAGCAATTCTGGTTACGTCTTGTTGAATTTATGATGAACCAACGCTCGCGCCTTAGTGCTATCGCTACTGGCGACCAGGCCATATTCGTGCAACATGCGTTATTTGAAAAAATCGGCGGCTTCCCAAATATTGCACTGATGGAAGATATCGGCCTTAGCAAACAACTGAAACACTATTCAAAACCCATACAGCTCTCTGACAAGGTTATTACATCAAGTCGCCGCTGGGAAAAACAAGGTGTTTGGCGCACGATACTGCTCATGTGGCGATTACGGCTGGCTTATTTTTTTGGCGCTGACCCACAAGACCTGAAACGTCAATACGATAGTTAAATGTCTGCCTCTGTAGCAACAACCAAGCAGGCTACCATTATTGTTTTTGCCAAAGCGCCAGTAGCAGGTAAAGTTAAAACACGTCTCACTACGCAGATCAGCCCAGCCGAAGCTGCACAGCTTCATCAGCGACTTGTCTTACACACACTAAACATGGCAACAGAGAAATCTATTGCTAAGGTTGAATTATGGTGTGCTCCCGACTGCTCGCATACTTTTTTTCAGCATTGCTGCGAAACATATCCGCTATCAC
>CAYURS010000010.1:0-12771 GCA_964447165.1 uncultured Thiotrichales bacterium | reverse complement strand
TGGCCTTAATGGATGAAGGGCAGCAAGCATCGTTTGCACAGGCACCTGAAATGAATCTGGCAGTATCCGAACATGGTACTGGTCGCTTTCGTGTCAATATCTTTCAGCAACGCCATGAAGTTGGCATGGTGGTACGCTCCATCAACACAGTTATCCCCAGCCTTGAAAGCCTGGGCTTACCACAGATACTGAAAAAGCAAATCATGGAAAAACGTGGGCTGATTTTGTTTGTCGGGGGCACAGGATCCGGCAAATCAACCTCTCTGGCTTCGCTCATTGATTATAGAAACGCTAATAGCGGTGGCCACATTATCACTATCGAAGACCCCATCGAGTTTGTTCATAGTCACAAAAAATCGATTATTAATCAGCGTGAAATCGGCTTTGATACCAATAGTTACGCCGACGCACTAAAAAACACCTTACGCCAGGCGCCGGACGTTATTCTCATTGGTGAAATTCGTGATCGCGAAACCATGGAACACGCCATCGCTTTTGCTGAAACGGGTCACCTCGTATTATCAACATTGCATGCTAACAGTGCTAACCAGGCCTTTGGTCGTATTATTAATTTCTTCCCAGAAGAGCGTCGCCAGCAGTTGTTATCTGATCTATCGTTGAATATGCGCGCCTTTATTTCACAACGCCTAGTGGAAACCCTCGACGGCAAACGTACTGCAGCTATCGAAATTCTACTAGGTACGCCAATAGTAAAAGACCTTATTTTGAAAGGTGAAATTGAACAAATCAAAGAGGTTATGACTAAGTCAGAAAATTTAGGCATGCAAACCTTTGATGCTGCGCTTTACAAGCTTTACAAGGCCAGTAAAATCTCGCTGGAAGAAGCCTTACGCAATGCCGACTCGCAGAACAACCTGCGCTTGCGTATTAGCCTTGAAGAAAAGGATCTTGGAGCAGATGACGACAATAGTTCTGCCCTTGGCCGGCTATCATTGCAAACCCATGATGATGATGAGACCCAAGAAAATTCCCTCGAAGCGCACATGACCAGTCAGATGGAGCGCTAAAAAAGGTTACAGCTAAGTTCAATCTCAGTCATAGTCCCTGCGCCCGCCATTGCTACGCAACTAAGAGACACTAAAAATCTAATGATGCCTTAGCTGATGACGAGGCATATCATGGTGAATACGACGCACCCCAAGAGCGCTTCCTCAGGAATGCTACCGTATTCCCTCAGGGCGCATCTCCCAGTTGCCGCACTTAGGCGCGCCAGCGCGAACGAAACGTAAGCACGTGCCATACGGTGACAATAGGGCCAATTACTACTAAATAAATATTGGTCGTAATCAAGGCTATAATCAAGCCAAAACCCCATGCCAACAGATCAAGCATAATGCTGCTGTATTCATCGTGCGCAGGCTTGCCAATATAGCCGCAATCGCCATATTTTTTTATGCTCATAACGTGCCTCCTGCTTACACTGCATGAGTGTTATTTAGTTACACGCACTCTTGGTTTTAAATATAACGATAAGCCTCCATCCAGTTTGTGATTTTGTCACCGTTACATCATCACCACGCTTTACACAACTCCATACCGTAGATAATAAAAAGGTGCAGACATAAAAAAGCCTCACCGATTTCTCAGTGAGGCCTTTTTAACGAGTTTACTTAACTAAGCAGTGTTACTACATACCGCCCATGCCAGTCATAGCACCCATATCAGGTGCGTCGATACGGCCATCATCAGGTGCATCAGCAATCATACACTCAGTCGTAATAATCAAGCCAGCAATAGATGCTGCATTTTGCAATGCGCTACGAGTTACTTTGGTTGGATCAAGGATACCCATTTTCACCATATCACCGTATTCACCCGTTGCCGCATTGTAACCAAAGTTACCTTTACCTTCAGCAACCTTGTTCAACACAACAGAGGCTTCATCGCCAGCATTGGTAACGATTTGACGCAGTGGCTCTTCCATAGCGCGGCGCGCAATAGCAATACCCACGTCCTGATCAGTATTGTCGCCTTTAAGATCAGCAATGCCTGCAATCACCCGTACTAACACGGTACCACCACCAGCAACAATACCTTCTTCAACGGCAGCACGAGTCGCATGTAGAGCATCGTCTACACGGTCTTTCTTTTCTTTCATTTCAACTTCAGTTGCAGCACCAACCTGAATCACTGCAACACCACCGGAAAGCTTGGCAATACGCTCTTGTGCTTTCTCGCGGTCGTAGTCTGAAGTTGACTCTTCCATCTGTGAGCGAATCTGGTTAACACGGCCTTCGATATCTTTACTCTTGCCCGCACCATCAATCAACGTAGTTGTTTCTTTAGTAATCTGAATGCGTTTAGCAGAGCCTAAATCGTCAAGCGATACATTTTCAAGACTCATGCCCAGTTCTTCAGTAATCACTGTACCGCCAGTCAAGATAGAGATATCTTCGAGCATGGCTTTACGACGATCACCAAAACCTGGTGCTTTCACCGCACAGACTTTAACGATACCGCGCATGTTATTAACAACCAAAGTCGCCAGCGCTTCGCCTTCAATATCTTCAGCAATAATGAACAATGGACGGCCTGCTTTAGCAACGGCTTCCAGTGTTGGAATCAAATCACGAATATTAGTGATTTTTTTATCATGCAACAAAATATACGGATTTTCTAACTCTGTGGTCATGTTTTCTTGATTGGTGATAAAATAAGGTGACAAATAGCCACGATCAAATTCCATACCTTCAACAACGTTGAGGTCATTATCTAGACCAGTGCCTTCTTCAACAGTAATAACGCCTTCTTTACCCACTTTAGCCATTGCATCAGCAATGATGCCACCGATCTCGAGGTCAGAGTTAGCCGAGATAGTACCGACCTGGGCAATAGATTTCTCATCAGTACAAGGTACTGAAATTTCTGCTAATTGTTCCACTGCAGCGCGAGTAGCCTTGTCAATGCCACGCTTAAGGTCCATTGGGTTCATGCCAGAAGCAACGGCTTTTAGGCCTTCACGTACAATAGCTTGAGCCAATACCGTAGCAGTCGTGGTGCCGTCACCAGCAGTATCAGAAGTTTGTGAAGCCACTTCCTTGACCATTTGTGCGCCCATGTTTTCCAGTGGATCAGATAACTCGATTTCTTTAGCTACCGTAACACCATCTTTGGTGATGGTAGGAGCACCAAAGCTCTTGCTTAATACAACGTTACGACCCTTAGGGCCTAGCGTTACCTTTACCGCGTTGGCGAGAATGTTGACGCCTCTTGCCATGCGAAAACGTGCGTCTTCACCAAAAAATACTTCTTTAGCAGCCATGATTATTTCCTCTTAAATTCTGGTTTTCATCAGCGTGATTAAACAGCCTTAGCCTTCAACCACACCCATGATGTCTTCTTCTTTCATCATCAACAGCTCTTCGCCATCAACTTTGACTTCATTGCCGGAATACTTGCCAAATAAAATCTTGTCGCCAACTTTGACATCCATCGCGCGGACCTCGCCATTTTCCAAGATCTTACCGTTACCAGCAGCAAGCACTTCACCTTGTGAAGGTTTCTCGGCTGCGTTACCAGGAATGACGATCCCGCCAGCGCTTTTCAGCTCTTCTTCGGAACGACGAACTAAAACCCGGTCATGTAATGGGCGAATGTTCATTTTCTTTCTCCTAAAATACCATTAATAATCAAACAGTTAAATGTTGTGCTTAGAACAATAGCCACATAAGCTAGCGATTGTTAGCACTCACCCTTGTTGAGTGCTAACAATCATAGGGGCGAAACAGACAGAGTCAAGGGTTTAGCAGAAAATAATTTGATTGGTTGAGACCTTTGCGCGAGGCACACAACAAGTAAAAATGGTTAAAATCACACTAATTTTCGTCACCTAAAGCGCCTACTGTTGGTGAAAAACTTACCAAGACGGACGTATTGACGGTGCTTGAAGCCTCAATCAGTGCGATTTCCCTTCATTTTTCTTTTGCCACTTGCCTCGCGCAAAGGTCTCTGGTTGATAAAATTCCAAGACAATTAGGTGGATCAATCGTCTTCGCGTCGATACTCACCTTCGATTGTCGCCGGGCCCGATCCTGATTGGCCTGAGCGATTTGACTGTTCGCCAGGTGGCCCACCATCCGGCGCTACTGAAACGCTAAAACGCTTAATCACTGCCATAATCAAACCACGTCGCAGCGGCGTAATGAGGCACAAAAACCCCAGCGTGTCGGTGAAAAACCCGGGTGTCAGCAATAACACACCACACAGCAGCAAGACCACGCCTTCCATCATCTCCAAAGCTGGCACCTGCCCAGCAGCAAAGCTGGCTTGCACACGACGTAGCGTGGCCAGCCCTTGTGCACGCAATAGCAGCGTGCCAAACACTGCGGTAAACACCACCAGGGCAATTGTCGGCAAGGGGCCAAGCAAGCTGCCAACTTTCACCAACAGGTAAATCTCGACCAGCGGCACGACGATAAAGAGAGCTAGCAATAACCTAAACGGGAACATGTTTAACAAAGTAGCGTTGAAATTGGACAATAACAAGTCACAATGTGACGATATAGTGAGATTACAGTAACAATCTTTGCAGTGACGTAAGCTTTATGGCATCTTGCGGAACAATGAAAGCCAGTGAAACTCTGCCATTCAAACCGGGTTTGGCAAAAATGATGGGCGCTGACAGTCAATGCGTCATGGTTCACGTCACTTGCCCAACAGAGTCTGCTGCGGCACTGGCTCGGCTCTTTGTTACCGAAAAAGCCGCTGCCTGTGTGAACATTATTAGCAATGTACGCTCTATATACCGCTGGCAAGACAAAATCCAGGACGACAACGAAAGCATGCTGATTATTAAAACCACGACCCCAACATTAAACAAGTTAGGCGATTTGGTTGCCAAACACCACCCTTATGAGTCTCCTGAAATGATCGTCACAGCCATTGTCGCCGGGCTGCCTGATTACCTCAACTGGATTAATGCTTCAACTGACTAAAATGAACTCTTTATACCGAGTCTATCGTCTTGTTTTGATCCTGCTTTGCTGCGTTGCACCTATGCAGTACGCCAACGCCGTTGATACTGACCTTGCTGATCGACTTAAAGCCCTGAGCAACGAGTTGGGACTAAGCAATCCCTCACAAACCGTATTATCTCCGGATGAGGCTTTTATCTTTTTTGCCGAGGCTGACGATGGCGAAACAATTCGTATGCAGTGGCAAATCGCAGATAACATTTATATGTATCGCGATAAATTTCGCTTTGCCATCATCGAAAGTACCGAGGGTGATGTCGGCCTCGGTGCACCGCAATTGCCACCAGGTGAGAAAAAATACGATGAGAGCTTTGGCGACACCGAGGTCTATTTCCACGAAGTAAGCATTACTCTACCCATTATTCGCGATAGTGGGCCAGCGCAAACCATACAATTACAGGTCTATTATCAAGGTTGCGTCGAAGACAGTTTTTGCTATCCACCCATTAAAAAAATCATCAGCATAGATTTACCAAAACTGACCAAAGCGTCGTTCACTACTCCAGGCATTGATACGGCTAACAGCAACACCAGCGAAACATTTGTTTCCGAACAAGACCAGTTCGCCGCAACCATTGCCAACGATAGCCCGTGGTTAATTGCCCTTATCTTTTTTGGTTTAGGTTTGGCTTTAGCTTTTACCCCTTGCGTCTTCCCGATGATTCCGATTTTATCTGGCATTATTATCGGCCAAGGCAAAGCACTGACCACGCGCCACGCATTCATTCTGTCGCTTATTTATGTGTTGGCGATGGCGCTGACATACACCGTCATTGGCGTACTCGCCGGTCTATTTGGTGCCAACTTGCAAGCCGCATTTCAAAACCCGTGGATAATTTCCGGTTTTGTTTTAGTTTTTATCGCATTGTCTTTATCCATGTTCGGCTTTTATGAGTTACAAATACCTACTGCACTACAAAATAAAATAACCAAACTGAGCAACTCACAAAAAAGCGGCAGTTTCATCGGTGTTGCCATCATGGGTGTGCTATCAGCCTTGATTGTTGGCCCCTGTGTCGCCGCACCCTTGGCTGGGGCACTCATTTATATCGGCAATAGCGGTGATGCTGTGCTGGGTGGACTGGCCTTGTTTGCCATGAGTCTTGGTATGGGTGTGCCACTGTTAGCGATTGGCGCTTCAGCAGGGAAATTATTGCCCAAGGCGGGCGCGTGGATGGACGGCATTAAAACCGCATTCGGTATCATGCTACTGGCCGTTGCGGTGTGGATGCTAGAGCGTATCGCACCCAGCATGGTCACCATGCTGTTATGGTCATTGTTGTTTATCTTCAGCGCTATCTATCTTGGCGCGCTTGATCGACTGGATAAGGCTACGGGTTGGCAACGCTTTCGCAAGGGCTGTGGCATCGCATTGCTGGTCTACGGAATTTTTGTCATGTTAGGTGCTGTTAGTGGAGGGAGTGATGTCACACGACCTTTACATGGCGTGAGTTTTCTTGCAGGGACAACACAATCGAACCATGAACTGAAATTTAAAACCATAAAAAGTGTTGACGACCTACAGCGTGAGGTCGCAAACGCCAGCCAAAACGGCATCCCCGTTATGCTCGATTTTTACGCTGACTGGTGCGTGTCCTGTAAAGAAATGGAGAAATACACCTTCTCAGATCCGGCAGTACAACAAACGCTGAGTAAGGTCTTATTGCTAAAAGCCGATGTCACTGCTAATGACGACATAGACCAAGCCTTAATGAAACACTTTAGTATTCCTGGCCCGCCATCAATCATGTTTTATGATGTAGAGGGTAATGAACGTAAACCTTACCGCCTTGTTGGTTTTATAAAAGCCGGCCCATTCAAGCAGCACGTGGATAAAGCACTTTCCTTATGAGCACATCATCCTGGCATAACCGCGCCATCAATATCGCTATAGCACTACTGTTAATTGCTGGCGCTATTGGTGTTGCCGTCAACCATTTTTATAAAAAATCTTTAACTCCCAGTCATCTTAATGAAGACGTAGATACTGTCGTTGAAATAGATGAAGAGGCCCAAGGTGACCTAAAAAAATCAGTCAAGCGCCCATACTTCAGCTTGCCAGACATTGACGGTATTCAACGCACGGTCAGTACCTGGGATGGTAAAGTATTGGTTGTTAACTTCTGGGCCACTTGGTGCGAACCTTGTTTGCGAGAGATTCCTGCTTTTGTCGATTTACAAAACAGCTATGGC
Source organism: uncultured Thiotrichales bacterium (assembly GCA_964447165.1). Classification (GTDB taxonomy): domain Bacteria; phylum Pseudomonadota; class Gammaproteobacteria. Next base: position 5,584 of record CAYURS010000010.1, on the reverse strand, counting down.
GAACAAGGTTTGCAGTTTGTCGGTATTGCCGTTGACGATATTGCGCCAGTACGCGAGTTTCTGATAAAAATTCCCATCAACTACCCCATACTCGTGCACCCGCGCGACACACTGCCTATTGCTGAAGCCTATGGTAATGAGTTTGGCATTATACCCTTCACCGTTGTCGTTAACCGTGATGGCAATATAGCTCACACTCAGCTCGGTGCAATCACTCATGAAGAGGCGGAAGAGATTATTAAGGCGTTGTTATAACGTTGGTTATGTGAAAAAAACAATTATCAGGCTGCAACGTATACTGAAAATTATTGCTTATATTTGAGGCAGGAATTGGACTTATAACGATTGTTCTATCTAACGCAATTCATATTTTTATAATATGCCGGTATCTGGGCGCAGGTTCTCGGGTTTGAATCCCTCCCTGAGTTTTGGTTAAGCGCAGATACAAGATTGAATTGACTGGCGGGATGGAAGGATACTGATTACGGCGTCAATGGAGCGGGTGATGGGAATCGAACCCACGTATTCAGCTTGGGAAGCTGAGGTTCTACCATTGAACTACACCCGCGTTGAATAGGAATTATACATACCGTTACAAGGCTGTCTCAGCATAGACTATCACTATGCTAAAATAGTGTTTATGTCTGAAGCGATAACCATCAAGTTAAATGGCGAACAACGCCAGTTTTTGTCTAGCGTTACGGTTGCTGATTTGCTGGCGCAGCTAGAGCTGGCCGGCCGTCGTGTCGCGGTCGAGGTGAATCTCGAAATTGTGCCGCGCAGTGGCTATGGTGAGTGTAGGCTCAATACGGGTGACCGCGTTGAAGTTGTGCAGGCTATTGGTGGTGGTTAGGGGGTGTTCTCAATCAATAAGGCCGTCCTGTTGTGCCTGAAAAAGCGCCAGGCGAGGCGTGAGGAGAGAAGTTTAGTGGTGCTAAATGAGCGACGAACAACGCAGCATGGCGTTTTTTCAGGCACAACCCGAAGGGCTGGGTCTGTTTTTTTACCCAGCGGCGTTATCACTCGCTTATGTAGCGCAACTACACCGCACTCGCTCTGCCTTGCTGGGCAAAAAAACAGACCCAGCAGGGCGGCCTTATTGATTGAGAACACCCCCCGGTTAATGAAGAGGCGTTTATGTCAGCGGTAGTAGTGGTAAATCTGAAAAATTCTGACCAGAGTGACGATAGTCTTGTTATCGCGGGTGTTTCCTATCGGTCACGTTTGTTGGTGGGTACGGGTAAATATAAGGATTTTGCCCAGAGCAAGGCCGCCATTGAGGCCAGTGGCGCTGAGATTGTGACGGTAGCTATTCGTCGCAGCAATATTGGTCAAAACCCCGATGAGCCGAATTTACTCGATATAATTACGCCGGATAAATACACGATTTTACCGAATACAGCTGGTTGTTATACCGCAGAAGATGCTGTGCGCACTTGCCATTTGGCGCGTGAGTTATTAGATGGCCACGACCTGGTAAAACTTGAAGTGCTGGGCGATAAAAAAACCTTATTCCCTGATATTACGGCCACGCTGGAAGCGACTAAGATTTTGGTTAAAGATGGTTTCAAGGTGATGGTCTATACCAATGATGACCCCATTGTCGCCAAACGTTTGGAAGAGATGGGTTGCGTTGCGGTGATGCCATTAGCAGCACCTATTGGTTCAGGCCTGGGTATACGCAACCCTTATAACATTAAGATCATTTTGGAAAATGCGTCCGTACCTATTCTCGTCGATGCCGGTGTTGGTACTGCCTCAGATGCTGCGATTGCTATGGAGTTAGGCTGCGATGGTGTGCTAATGAATACTGCGATTGCGGCGGCGCAAGATCCACTATTGATGGCGTCAGCGATGAGGAAAGGTGTGGAAGCGGGGCGTGAGGCTTATCTCGCTGGCCGCATGCCGCGTAAACTTTACGCTAATGCATCGTCCCCCATAGACGGTAGCTTTTTTTAGATAACAAGTTTGCCCTATCCCAATGAATGTCCTGATGCCTAATGAGGCGCCTGGTGAGGACACGCAAAAACAAGAGCCGCGTCGCTCTATCCGTAGCTACGTTCGTCGTAGTGGTCGTCTCACTGAGGGTCAAGCGCGCGCATTAGAATTGTTTTGGCCTCGCTTTGGCATTGAGTTCGACAATGCTCAGCTTGATTACCAAAAATTGTTTGAGCGTAATGCGCCTACTTTTGTTGAAATCGGCTTTGGCATGGGCCAGTCTTTGGCCGAGATGGCAGCGCAGCGACCAGAGCATAACTTTATTGGTATTGAAGTTCACCAACCTGGTGTCGGTAGTCTGCTGTGTCAGATCAAAGAATTTAATCTTGAGAATATTCGTGTCATCAGCGCCGATGCAGTGAAGGTAATGAGCGCAATAATACCTTTAGCCTCTCTGGATGGGGTTTATCTATTTTTCCCTGATCCTTGGCACAAAAGGCGACATCATAAACGTCGTATTGTGCAAAGTGCCTTTGTTGATATGATTGTTCAGCGCATAAAACCCAGTGGTATTTTTCACATGGCGACCGATTGGCAGAACTATGCGGAGCATATGCTGCGCATTGCTGAAGGCTGCGAACAGTTGTCAAATTTTTCTGGCAAAGGAAATTTTAATCCTGATACAAGTGGTCGCGTTGAAACAAAATTTGAACGACGTGGCCTGCGCCTGGGTCATGGTATATGGGATCTTATTTTTGTTAGTAATATGTGAGTGCATTGCAATGATGGGTTGAATGCTTAGACGCTTAGAGCGAAAAAAATAAAAGAAATCTACCCAGCTAAAATTAATTCCAATACCAGCCCAAGTCCAGAATAATTAATGACAATATCCGCCTTCTCTTGTACGGCTGGTTTCGCATAATAGCCAACGCTCAACCCGGCTTTGTTCATCATTAATAAATCATTAGCGCCATCACCCATGGCAATAGTTTGCTGTGGTGTGATAGTCAGGCTTTGGCAAAGCTCATCTAAATAGTCGGCTTTGGTTTGTGCGCCAACGATTTGGCCTAATACTTTACCGCTAAGTTTGTTATCGATGATTTCGAGTGTATTGGCCTTGGTAAAGTCCAGCGCATATTTGGCTTTGAGCTTTTCGGTGAAGAAGGTGAAGCCGCCGGAGACTAGGGCAAAAGGGATGGACTTATTGTGCAGACCTTTTACCAAGTCACTGGCGCCAGGGTTGAGTTGTAAGCGTTCGTTATAAACGCGTTCGAGAGCACTGGTGTCGAGGCCAGTAAGCAGAGCGACGCGTTGTTTAAGAGATGTTTCAAAATTAATGTCACCACGCATAGCTGATTCGGTAATTTTGGAAACTTGTGGCTTGATGTTGGCAAAATCGGCGATTTCGTCAATGCATTCAATAGCGATAAAGGTGGAATCCATATCGCTGATAACTAGGCCGACAGTATTTGGGTCAAAAGACTCGGGGAGTTGATTGATATCAACATCAAGTTTTTTCCGTAAGGCAGCAAGCCCATCTTTAGGTAAATAATGACTGGCTTTGATAATAAGCAAGCCATCTTTATGTTGCAGTATTTCACCGCCGATTTTATGGGTGACAGTTTTCATGGCGGAGTCGGTAAGAAGTCCGCTAACAACGATAGGGTGTGTGCTCATGTCAGGCCTATTTTTTAAGATTATTCAGGTAAAAATAATGCAGTGAGGTCGTTGAGAAAACGATGGCCGTGTTCGGTGGCTTGCAAGCGCGACTTATTATTCCTCAGGTTTTTTTCTAATAAACCACGTTCTTGTGCTAGTGTAATTTTATCCTGAATAATCTTAATGTCGAGGCCGGTGTGTTGAACAAAGGTTTCTATTGTTATTCCCTCAACCAGACGCATACTATTAAGCATGAATTCAAAGGCGACATTGTCAGCATCGATATCATGGCGTTCATCAATAAACTGTTGGGTCTTGGTAGCATCCATATAGCGTAGGGGGTTGCGTAGTTTGCTGCGGCGCTCAATACGTTGTTCTGGGCCGATGGTGATTTTGCCGTGCGCGCCCGCGCCAATGCCAAGGTAATCACCAAAAGTCCAATAGTTCATATTGTGTCGGCTATATTTTTTATTGCGCGCATAGGCTGATACTTCGTATTGTTGGTAGCCTGCATTGGTGAGGCGTTGTTGACACTGTTGCTGCATATCCCAGCGATCATCATCGCTAGGTAGCATGGGAGGTTGTTTTGCAAATACGGTGTCAGGCTCTATAGTCAGTTGGTAATGCGAGATATGTTCGGGCGCAAAGTCGATAGCGGTCTTAAGATCGTCTAATGCCTGTTTAATGCTTTGCTTTGGCAAGCCATACATTAAATCGAGATTGATCCTATCAAAGCCCGCGTTTTGTGCGGTGGCGATAGCTTTTTTTGCCTGTTCGCTATCATGTATGCGACCGAGCGATGCAAGGTGTGCATCATTAAAACTTTGTATGCCAATGGATAAACGATTGATGCCTGATTTACGGTAAGCAGAAAAGCGTTCTTGTTCTACCGTACCAGGGTTGGCTTCCATCGTGATTTCGGCATCACCGCGCAAGGGTAGGCGTGCGCGAACACCAGCAAGCAATTGATCTATGGCCTCTGCACTGAACAGGCTAGGTGTGCCGCCACCGAGAAACAGGCTAACGACTTGTCGCCCCCACACCAAAGGCAGTTCGGTTTCAAGATCTGTGAGTAGGGCATCGATATAGCGCTGCTCTGGTAAATCATCTTTAAGCCCGTGTGAATTGAAATCACAATAGGGACATTTTTTGACGCACCAGGGTAGGTGTATATATAGCGCAAGTGGTGGTGGTGCAGTAAATTGAAACACCTTTATACAATATCGAGTGTGCGATAACGCTCAGCAAAAAGACGTAAGGCCTGACCGCGATGACTGATTTGTGATTTTATTTCAGGGGGGAGCTGAGCTGAAGTGCAGTGATGGCTTGGCACATAAAATAAGGGGTCGTAGCCAAAGCCGTTTTCGCCTTGTGCCGTGTTGACAATATGACCTTGCCATGCGCTGCTACAAATCAGTGGTGTTGGGTCGAGTTCGTGACGTAAATAAACAATGACACAATAAAAGCGTGCGCGTCGTTGTGCCTGCAAATTGAATTCAGGCCCTTTATTAGTTAGCGCTGCCAGAAGTTTTTTATTATTGTCTGAGTCGCTGGCATTGTCACCGGCATAGCGTGCTGAATAAATGCCGGGAGCGCCGTTGAGGGCGCTGACTTCTAATCCAGAATCATCGGCTATCGCTGGTAGGCCAGAGACCTTGGCGGCATGGCGGGCTTTGATGAGTGCATTTTCGACAAAGCTTAAACCGTCTTCAGCGATTTCTTTAACGCCAACGCTGGCTTGCGTAATGACGCTAATGTTGGCATTGGTGCGGGTCAGAATGGCTTGAATTTCGGCAATCTTTTTAGCATTATTACTGGCCAGCACTAATCGTTTTTCTGCCATAGTTGGCTCGCATTTCTCACTAGAATGACGAATTATCATTTGATCATTGGTTCTACAGCGAATTTTCTTCGGTCGGAAATACAGCCCGTATTCCACTGCCTCAGAAAATCCACTGTAAAATAAAATCTCTTCGTGATCATCTCG